>JBEDGK010000205.1:0-17365 GCA_041174665.1 Pseudomonadota bacterium | reverse complement strand
CAGTACGAGCGTCTAGGTATGACGGTGCCAAGTTCTGCGCTCGGATGACGATTTGAGTACGCAGTCGAAGGCCTCAGGGCTTGCTTTAGATGGCCACCTTCCCAAACGCAGAACGTGCAGCCGACAAGGTCGCTTCAATGGCTGCATCATCATGCGCTGCTGATACAAATCCCGCCTCGAACGCCGACGGTGCGAGGTACACACCGTCGTCCAGCATCGCATGGAAGAACTTGTTGAAGCGCTCTTTGTCGCACGCCATGATCTGCGCATAATCCTCCGGTACCTTCGCAGCGAAGTAGATACCGAACATGCCGCCCACTGAGTTCGCGCAGAAGCTCACGCCTGCCGCCGCAGCGTCTCTCGACAACCCATCAACCAGTTTCTTCGTCTGAGCGGTCAATGATTCATAGAAGCCGGGGCGCTGAATGATCTTCAGTGTGGTCATGCCAGCAGCGACGGCCACTGGGTTGCCTGACAAGGTGCCCGCCTGATAAACAGGTCCCAGCGGGGCGAGATGTTTCATCAGATCGGCGCGTCCGCCGAAGGCAGCCACTGGCAAGCCACCGCCAATCACTTTGCCCAGCACTGTCATGTCGGGCTGGATTTCGTATAGCGCTTGCGCACCGCCGAGCGCCACGCGGAATCCCGACATCACTTCATCGAACAACAACAGCGCGCCATGCTGGCTGCACAGTGTGCGCATGGTCTGAAGGAATTCTTTGGTCGCTGGCAAAAGATTCATATTGCCGGCGACTGGCTCGACGATGACCGCAGCGATCTTGTCGCCAAGGTTCTTAAATGCCTGCTCAAGCTGCTCGCTGTTGTTATAGTCGAGCACCATCGTATGTTTAGCAAAATCTTCTGGCACACCTGACGATGTTGGGTTGCCGAAAGTGAGCAGGCCGCTCCCTGCTTTGACGAGCATCGAATCTGCATGGCCATGGTAGCAGCCCTCGAATTTAATCACCAGATCGCGACCAGTGGCGCCTCGCGCCAATCGCAGTGCGCTCATCGCGGCTTCCGTGCCCGATGACACAAGGCGCACCTGCTCGATCGATGGGACCAGTTTGCAGATTTCTTCGGCCATCAGGATCTCGCCTTCGGTGGGTGCACCGAAAGACAGTCCGCGCACGGCGGCCTGCTGGACTGCGCTGATCACTTCCGGATGTGCATGGCCGACGATGGCCGGTCCCCAGGACCCGATGTAATCAATGTAGCGCTTGCCATCGGCATCCCAGAACCATGGACCTTCGGCGTTTGTGATGAAGCGCGGCGTACCGCCGACCGAGCGGAAAGCGCGTACAGGAGAGTTTACGCCGCCGGGCGTGCTGCGCTGTGCGCGGGCGAACAAGGTTTCGTTGTTGGACACATCAGCCCCCATAGTAAGGTGCAGCCTTTTTTTGTTATCCCGCCGCAGGACGCATGGCTGCCGAGTTTGTCAGTCGGTGTTCTTCGCGCTGGCTCAGGACGCTGGAGATTCAGCATCTCCCTCGTGCGCCCAGAAAAAACGGTCAGGTATCAGTTTGCCCATACCTAGCCGCTGGGCGTGCGAGAGCGTCGCATTCGTGAATTCTTCCGCTTCCGCCACAGCCTCGGGAACATCGAGGCCATTTGCCAGCATCGCCGTAATGGTAGCTGACAAGGTGTTGCCTGCCCCGGCAAATGGCCCCGTTTGCCGGGGCCAGCTTGCGCTGCGGACAAGTCCTTCTTCCGAAAAAAGCAGGTTCGTCACATCGTGCGCATCGCCCGGTATGCCAGTGACAAAAAGAAATTCGCAGCCGAACTCGATCATTTGCAATGCATCGATCTCGATCATATTGTCGTCGCTGGGCTCGCGCCAAGTCTCTGCGAGTCGCGACAGTTCGTCGGCCGATACCAGCAATAGAGTTGTTTGTGGTATCAGCAGCTCGCGCATGGCGAGTAGCATTTCTTCATCTGGCCCCTGATCGGGCAGGGTGGTGGAAAACGGATCGAGCACCAGCGGCTGCTCAGGGTAATCGGAGACGATCTCAGCGATGACGGATACGTTTTCGATGCTACCGATATGTCCGACCTTGAAGGCGGAAACGGGCATGTCTTCGAGCAGCACACGCGCCTGATCAGCGACCCAGTCAGGCTCGACCGCTTGTGTGTCTTCGGTTCCCGTGGTGTCGCCGATCGACAGTGCAGTGATCACAGACAATCCGTGACAACCCATCGCTGCCAATGAGGCAAGATCCGCTTGTATGCCGATCGCCCCGACCGGATCGGCGACGCCGAAAGTTAAAACGAGCGGAGAAGTTTGGTTTTGCACAGGGAAACGATTAAGATAGGTGGCTATGCATTTTACTTGAAGGGCTGCAGCGTGAGCGATAACGAGACCAAACAAGAATTCAAAACCTGGATGTGCCTGATCTGCGGATGGGTATACGATGAAGCGGCTGGTCTTCCGGAAGAGGGGATCGCCCCCGGCACGCGCTGGGAAGATGTGCCGATGAACTGGACCTGTCCGGAGTGCGGCGCTCGCAAGGATGATTTCGAGATGGTCGCAGTTTGATATGACGCATACTCGTGCTGCATGGTCGCTGGTGATGCGCAGCAGGCCGAGTTCATCGCCGGCCGATGTGTCGCCAAAAAGCCCATGTTGCGACAATTTACTTTGCCAATGTTTTAAGTAGTTATCCTTTTTGCTAGAGTTGCGCCCGTTTCGTGAACCATCGTAACGGGGTCGCAATGAATGCATCGCAAGCGCAGACGCCGCCGCAGTCCTCTGCGATTCTCGTCGTCGACGACAGCAGCACCATACGTCGTTCTGCTGAAATCTTCCTGTCTCAGGCGGGTTATTCCGTGCTTCTTGCCGACGATGGCTTTGAGGCACTGTCCTGTATCGTCGATCATGAACCCGCGCTGGTGTTCTGCGACATCCTGATGCCGCGCCTTGACGGCTACCACACCTGCAGCCTGATCCGCACCAGCGAGCGGTTCCGGAAACTGCCGGTCGTACTGCTCTCTTCTCGGGATGGCATTTTCGACCGCGCGAGAGGGGCGCTGGCCGGCGCGAGCGCTTATCTCACCAAGCCTTTTGCAAAAGACAGCCTGCTGCGTACCGTGCGCGAGTTATTGCCGCCACCGGCTTCCTGAGCTTTCTTCTGTGTTTGCCCATCCGTTTTTTCTTGTCGACCATCAGCGATTAAATTCATCCCCTTATGCCGCGCCGGAACATACTTGTTGTCGATGACTCGCCCACCGAAAGACATTTCTTGTCTGAGCTGTTGTCGTCACACGGGTACCAGGTCAGCACTGCCGAAAATGGTGAGGCGGCACTGTCTTGCATCCGAGCCAGCCTGCCACATCTGATCATCATGGATGTCGTGATGCCCGGGCAAAACGGATTCCAGACCACGCGCGAGATCAGTCGTGATCCGTCGACCCAGCACGTACCCATCATTATCTGCTCCAGCAAGAATCAGGAAACCGACCGCATCTGGGGCATTCGACAGGGGGCGCGTGAATTCATGGTCAAGCCTGTTGATCCGATCCAGTTGCTGAAAAAAATAGCCTCGTTGCTCGAACAGGCAGGCTGATCGATGAGTAGCGGGTCAGCCAGCGCTTCGGTCTCGGTCGCGCGCAAGTCGCGGCAATCGCTACGTGATTATCAGCGCCAACTCGCGCAGCGCACAACCTCTGCACTGGCATCTCCTGCCGCGTCCTCGCGACAGCTTGGGTTTCTTGCCGCTGGCAGCGGATGGTTGATCAACCTGAATGATGCGGCAGAGATCATGCCAGTACCCGCAATTACACCGGTACCCGGTACGCAAGCTTGGTTTCTTGGTCTGATCAATCATCGCGGCAAGCTGACGAGCGTCATCGATTTCGAAAATTTTCTTGGTGATCAATCCTCATCACATAAAACCTTTGGGCGACTGATTGTATTGTCCGATCGTTTTCCGAGCACGTGCGCATTGCGCGTCGCTGCCGTCACCGGACTGATGGAATTTTCCGATACCTCAGACAGCGAAGCCGAGAAATTGTCAGCAGGCTCCATCATCGGAAAACCGATTTGGCAAGGCGAGTCCGTGCGTGTTCGGGGCAAGTCATGGCATCGGCTGGATGTACTGACACTGATGGCAGACCCTCGTTTTTCTCATGCGGCGCTGTAAAAAAATACGGTTGGACCAATTGCACCGCCATCGCCACCGCACAGCTCGCTGAACAAGCGGTCGCCTACGTTGAATTAACGGAGTCAATTAAATGGATATGCAAGATACGCCGACGTCTGTTGTGGGGCGTCAACCACGCATTGGACGATGGGTCCGACTGGGACGCCATGTCGGATTTTCCATTTTTTTTGGTTTGCTGCGCCCTGTTCGCAAGGTATGGAATTTGCCAGACTGGACAGCAAAGCGCCTGCGCCGCGTTGCACAGCTCACTTTGTCGTTATCTGTCGCGGCACTGCTGGTTTTTGCATGGGTCAGCACGAGCGATGCATTGATGACAGCAGCCAGAACCCAGATCGCCAGTGAACTGGTGATGCACTCTCAGCGGCTTGGAAAGGCTGCACCGAATGCGATTCAGGGCAACCCTGCGGCTTTTCGCCAGCTGGAGCAGAGCCGATCGGCGATCAACCAGCAATTAAAGCTGCTTGCTGCAGGTGGCGAATGGCAGGGACGGATGATTCCTGAGTCGGATGCGGTATACGCGGTGCGCATCGCTGCCATTCAGCAGGCTTGGCTGAAGTCCGACAAGACAGCGGCACAAATTCTGTCAATGGAAAAAGAGCTGACGGGTTTTCGCACCACACTGCGAACGCTCAACACCATCAGTCCGGTTCTGCTCGAACTGTCCGAACAGATTGCCAGTCTGCTCGCCCAGACGGGTGCCTCACCGCGTGAGGTTGCCGCTGCTGGCCAACTCGTGATGCTGACTCAGAGACTGGGTAAGAGCGCCAATGAATTCATGACCCCCGAGGGCATCAACCAAGACACGGCTTTCATGCTGGGTAAAGATGCCAATACCTTTCGCGACATCATCGCTGGATTCGCCGAGGGCAGTGAGGTGCTCAGACTGCCGCCGATACGTCACCCGGATGCGAGACAGCGGCTGAACGAGCTGAAAATATCATTCGACAATTATCGACGCGAGATGTCGGGAATGCTGTCTAATCTCGGAAAATTCATCGCAGCCAAGGAAGCCGAGCGCAGCTTGTTCCAGGAAAACGAGCCGCTGCGTGAAAAACTCTCCGCACTCCAGCAGTCCTACCGTGGTCTGGAACACGACGTCAGCTGGATACACTGGGCAATCGGTGGTTTTGCGAGCAGTTCATTATTGCTGGGCCTGTTGCTGGCCTGGTTGCTTTTGCGAGAGAGCCGACTCGAAGCCGCAGAGGCGCAAGCTCGGCGGCTATTGGCCGAAGATCAGCAGCGCAAGGCCATGCACGAAGAAGAAGCTGCGCGCAAACTGAACCAGCAGAATCAGGCGGCGATTCTCAGGCTGATGAACGAGCTGCAGGAAATTGCCGAGGGTAATTTCACTGTGCATGCGACGGTTTCCGAGGACGTGACTGGTGCGATTGCGGACTCGGTGAATGTGATGCTCGAAGAACTCAGGCGCTTGCTGGGCAAAGTCAGGCAGACCGCACTCCAAGTGGGAGGCTCCTGCGAGCTCGCACAAAACATGTCAAGCGAGTTGCTCGCGCTTTCCAAACGTCAATCCGGCGAGATACAACAGACGGGTCAGATGGTGCTGCAGATGACCGCGCAGATTCATCGGGTATCGCGTGCCGCCAGCGAGTCTTCCGATGTGGCTCAATCATCAGTTCAGGCTGCGCAGCAGGGCGAGACCGCTGTGCAGGACTCGATACGCGGCATGCAGCATATCCGCGAGCAGATACAAGAGACTTCCAAACGTATCAAGCGTCTCGGTGAATCGTCGCTGGAAATCGGCGATATCACCGAGCTGATTTCGGATATCACCGAGCAGACACATGTACTCGCGCTCAATGCATCAATACAGGCAGCCGCTGCAGGCGAGGCGGGCCGGGGATTTGCCGTGGTTGCCGAGGAAGTTCAAAGACTGGCAGAGCGCTGTGGCGATGCGGCGCGCCAGATCGCCACTCTGGTCAAGACCGTGCAGGAGGATGCTCAGGAAGCCGTGGTGGCGATGGAGCTGTCAACACAGGGTGTCGTCGAAGGTGCACGTCTATCCGATGCTGCCGGCACCGCGCTTGGCGATATTCGGCGCATATCTCAGCATCTGGCGGAGCTAATCGCCGGTATTTCAGGTTCGGCTGCGCAGCAGGCAACCGTCGCGGATGCGGTCACGCGCAATATCGATAGTATTCTTACCGTGACCGAGCACACACGACACGGCACCCAGCAAACCGCCAGTTCGGTACAAGAGTTGGCTGAGCTGGCGAAGGCGTTGGAGCGTGCGATCGAACGCTTCCGCATCGCCTGACGGCAGGCATCATGTCCGGTGATTTCAGGCCGATCGATCCATGCGCAGATAATCGCTGTCCGTTGCCGCTGCCGGTAGGTCCTTCACCCGCGCTGACGGCACTCGTCAACGCGCAGCAACTCTCGCTGATTGCTTTGCGCAGTGCTATCGAGCAGCCAGACGGCGACCTGTCCCGCGAGATCTTTCTCGCCACCACGGAAAAGCAGTTGCGCTTGCTTGCGGGGACTTTCCGGTTCTGTGGCGCTCAGAGCCTCGAGATGCTTTGCTGGTTGATGCTTGAGTTAGTGCAGAACTCGGGTGATCGTCCGCTACCCTCAGGTGCGCTGCACGCTTTGGATTGCGCATGCTCGCATCTGTTGGCGTCATTGCCGTCGCTGCAGCAAGGCCGGGCAGTTGCGGCGGGTGCCTTGCTGCCGGCATGGAGAGAGCTTGCCGCGCACTTGCCCGGATCAGCGCCTTCTCCGTCCGCGATGATCACGCTTTCCCATCCCAACGATCCCGAAGCGGTGCATGTTGCGCAGGCGTTCCTGGGTTCGTATACCTGGTCACCGACTGAGGTTTCGGTGTCGGTAGGTGATATCGACAAGATATTGCTTGAGCTGTTACGCGCCGAGCCAGGTTCCGAAAGATTGCACGATTCGCTAAGCAAGGTCGCGGCAGTCATTTCCCTGGTGCGACAACATGCTCAAGATCAGCGTGATCATCTGCGCTGGACATTGATACTGATCTACTGTGAACACTTGCTGGCAGATGCTCCCATGGATCTGGCCCTGGCGAAAAAAAATCTCTCTGCAGTGATGCGCGCTGTTCGTCAGGTGGCGCAGCGATCTGCTGAGCTTGTGGTGATGCTTCCAGACAGACTCATGCAAGATGTGTTGTTCCAGATAGGTTTGTTCGCGCCCGTGACCAGCACCAGCCAAAGTGTGCGCGATGGTTTTGCGCTGGATTGGCAGCTCAGGCTAGAGCCAGACCTTGCTATCACTGAGCGGATGAACGAGCAGAAGCGTCAACTGCTCGCCAGTCTGGATGAGATCGAGCTTGCATGGCCCTGTGCCGATCCGGGTCAGCGACGTCGGCACATGGAAGCTATCGTTGGCAGGTTACAAGCAATGCCCGCACTAGCTTCTGTGGGAGATTCCTTACTCGGTTTGTGGACGCATGATGAAAGTAATGGTCTGTTATTGGCCGCTGGGTTGCTGATGGCACGGGCTGCTGCCGATGCACTCGATGACAAAAGTTCTTCATATAAACGCAATGCAGCGTTACTAGCGCTGGAGGCGATGTCTGCACATGCCAAGAGCGCCTTCGTGGCGGATGTCTCATTGTGGAATGAGCTTGGCTGTTTGGCACCTGATCTGCAGCGATCTGCTGCACTCGGAGCGCTGAGAACAGCAATACTGACAACACTGACGGATGCCGAGCGAAAAGCAGACGCCATGGTTGAGTCGGGAAATGTGGTGGCCGCGTTGCACGAGCTCATTTTGTCTGTTGACCGAGTGATCGGCGCGTTATCCCTTGTCGGCAAAAGCGCGGCAGTACAGATGGCAGCGTCGCTCAAGAAGTCACTGTGCGCGACCAAACAGCACGCTGCATCGACCGCATCCGATGGGCTTGACGCAGACATGCAAAAGCTTGCCTTGCAATGGGTGCAGCTGCATGAATGGGCCGATGCCTGGCCAGCGGGAGATCATGCAGATCATGATCACACTGATTCGCGCGATATCCACGGCGCGTGTGACCGCATGGATGCATCGGCAGGTGCCGGTTTGGGTAGTGTTGCCGAGATATCGGCAACTCAACCTTCGAACATGTCATTGAATGAATTAGCCAGTCATGTGACTGAGAATTCGACGAATCATGCCCCAGGCAGTGGGCTGAATGAATGTCGACCCGCCGATCGCCTGGAACAGATCTTCATTCAAGAAGCGACTCAGCGACTATCACGACTCAATCAGGCCGTTTCCACGTGGGCGAATAATCCCGCTGTCAGCCTGCCACTCGAGGTTGCCAATGAGGCCCACGGCCTCGCCGGCAGCTCGGCGACTGTCGGTCGCCGGCGCCTGCATGATGGGGCGCTGGCGCTGGAGCAGGTGGTCGATCATCTGGTCAATTTGCCCTTGGAAAGGCAGCATGGCTATGCGGACGCGCTGATGCAGAGCGTGCGGGCACTGGAGCAGGAATTGCATTCGACACTGACGATTGGATCGGCTGATCCTGCCGAACAGGATGTTCCGGATAATGCTGATGCACTGAGCGAGTTGCTGAAATCTCTCGCAGATCTCTCCGACTGTCCACCCGACGCATCGAACCACCCACCCTCCGAGAATGCCCCAGACGATCAAGCGGCCCAGAGCTATTCGTGCTACCCAAGCCACCCAAGCGATCAGCTTGATCAGTATTTTCCAAGTGAAGCGGCACAGCCTTCGCCTCGGTCAATCGATCGATGCCGTACCGAGCATGCAAATGATCCGTTGATACCCGATGAGCTTGGCGAGTGCGACGCGGCTTTCAATCTGCTGGACGACACACTGTCTGCGCATACAGAGTTATTTGCCGTGTTCAGCGAGGAGGCAGCCGAACTCATGCCCCTGTTGGCCCAGCAGATGGAGGTCTGGCTTGCCGCGCCACGTGATGATACCCAGCGTTCCGGTGTGCTGCGTCTTCTGCACACGCTCAAAGGCAGTGCGAGAATGGCCGGGGAGACGGTGCTGGGCGAACGTCTGCACCGCATGGAGCATGAGGTCGCACAGTTTGCCAGAGCAGACAGCTTTTCGGATCATGAGCTGAATGGTTTTCGGCATGAACTTGCTGAGTTGCTGGCCGAGGCAGGTCTTTTGTCTACTCGCGCAGTGGAATCTAACGCATCCTCCGCTGCGCACGCCGCATCGTTGCCAGAGCCGCTGGAGGTTGAGCGCGCTCTCGCTGAGCGCTCGCCCACCGAGGCAGCAGGCCTTGCTCCCAAGATTCGCAATGATCTTCTCGAGCGCGCTACCGGTAGTGCTGCCGAGTTGCTGGTGGGCGCCGTGCGCGCCAGTGAGGAGTTGCAGCGTCAGCGCCAAACGGTGACCGAGCTGGCAGAAAATCTTCTGCGGCTGCGTAACCAGTTACGCGAGCTCGAGCTGCAATCGGAGTCACGCATCACGGCGCACGCACAACCCAGTGCGTCCGTCTTCGATCCGCTGGAGTTTGATCGCTATACCCGCCTGCAGGAACTGACTCGCATGACTGCGGAAAGTCTGGCCGATTTGACCAGCTTGCAACGCACGCTGGGACGGCAATCCGATTCGACGGTAGCCATGCTGTCGCAGCAGACCCGACATGCGCGTTCGTTGCAGTCGGATCTGAGGCGGGTCGGCATGCAGGCGTTTTCCAGTATCGAGCCCCGCTTGCGCCGTCTGGTGCGGCAAGTGGCGGCCGAGACTGGCCGTGACGTCCGTTTCGAGATCGAGGGTGCACGGATCGAGATCGATCGCCAGCAGCTAGACCGTCTGAACGGTGCGCTGCAGCACCTGATACGCAATGCCATCGTGCATGGTATCGAGACACCCGTACAGCGCGAGCAGGCAGGCAAACCGCGCTGTGGCCTCGTTCGGGTGTTGCTCGGCCAGCAGGGCGGCGAGCTGAGGCTGCAGATCAGCGATGACGGAAGGGGGCTCGATGTCGCTCGCATACGTGCGCGCGCCTGCGCACTCGGCGTACTGAGCGAGACATCGGTCATTGATGATGCTCAGTTAGCCGAATTGATTTTTCATCCTGGTCTGTCCACTGCAGAGCAAGTCACCGGACTAGCCGGACGTGGCATAGGCATGGATGCCGTAAAAGAAGCCGTGATGCAAATGGGTGGCGCGCTCAAGGTTGACAGCTTGTCGGGCGAGGGGACCTGCATTACGCTGGGTTTGCCGCAGCTGCTGTCCACGCAGCAGGTGCTGGTGGTGTCAGACGGTACCCAGTCGGTCGCGTTACCGGCATCCATGGTGCAACAGGTAATGCAGCTGAATCAATCCGTGCTGCGCCATGCCATAACCACCGGCAGCTTGGAGTGGCAGCGGCAAACCATGCCTTTGCGAAGTCTGAGCGACTTGTACGGAGCATGTTCGAGTCAATCCTCCGACGTTCTTCGAGCAGCTGATTCGCTTGCCTCTGGCGTACATCGCCCCTCGGTGGTCATCTTGCGCCAGCTGGATCAATGGATGGCGATCCGGGTCGGCGAAGTGATCGGTCATCGGGAAGTCGTCGTCAAGCAAACGGGCTTGCAACTGGCTGGTGTGCCAGGCCTTGCCGGCGCCACGCTGCAGGCAGACGGCAGCGTGCTGCTGATCATGAACCTGCTGCAATGGTTCGACTACCTGTCTCTCCATCACCGAATAACGCAGACACAAATCAACACGGATACGACTTTCGACAAAACGCCGCTGGTCATGGTGGTCGATGATTCACTGACAGTGCGCCGGGTAAGCCAGCGCTTGCTGGAGCGGCATGGATATCGGGTGTCAGTGGCGCGACATGGGTTGGAGGCACTGGAGCAATTACGTGACATCACGCCGGCAGCGTTGCTGCTGGATATCGAGATGCCGCGCATGGATGGTTTTGAACTTCTGAGTCGTATTCGTGCTGATGTCCGTCTCAAATCCATGCCGGTCGCAATGGTCACCTCGCGCGCTGCAGAGCGACACCGATCGCATGCGATGCAATTGGGTGCAAATGCGTATTTCGGCAAGCCGTATCGGGATCAGGAGTTGTTCGACTGGCTGAACTCGTGCGCGCCAATTCGACAAAACAGTACCAGCGCGACCTGACGAGCTGCAAAAAGCAAAATACACAGAAGAGCGCATGAAATATCTGCGGTAACCCTGCGCTGTGTCCGACAAAGCAAGCATTCCCGAGCAAGGAAGCCTGATGAAAATTGATTGGACGATGGATGGTAAGACTCTCGCACTACAGCGAAGTCATGATCGTATCGCGCTGGTGATGCAAGGGGGCGGCGCACTCGGTGCTTATCAGGCGGGTGTTTTCGATACCTTGTCCGAGACAACGTATCAGCCTGACTGGGTGGTGGGCGTTTCCATTGGCGCGATCAATGCGGCCATCATCGCCGGTAATCCGCCCAAGCAGCGCGTGGAAAGATTGAATGAATTCTGGCGACTGGTGTCGTCCGGCTTGCCACAGGTCGGTGGCGCCTTGTCGCTGACCCCCTGGCTGCGCGCGCTGACCGAGATTCATGACACCCGCACCGCACTCAATCAGCTCAGTGCGTGGCATGCGGCGTGGCTGGGTATTCCCGGGTTTTATCAGCCGCGGGTGCCGCCACCACCGTTTCAGCTGCCGGGCACGCCAGCAGCGCTGAGCTTGTACGACACCACGCCACTGCGCGAGACGCTGGAGTCGCTGATCGATTTCGATCTGATCAATAAAGGGCCGGTGCGCCTGTCTCTGGGCACAGTCAATGTGCGAACAGGAAATTCATATTACTTCGATAGCAGCAACGAGCGAATTAGGCCGGAGCATGTAATGGCCAGCGGCGCATTACCGCCCTCGTTTCCACCGATCGTGATCGATGGCGAGGCTTGGTGGGATGGAGGCATCCTGTCGAATACGCCTTTGCAGCACGTGCTCGAGGTACGTAACCCTCGCGAATGCCTGCTGGTGTTCCAGATCGATCTGTTCAATGCGCGCGGGCCGGTACCGGTGAATTTCGATGAGGTGCTGAAGCGACAAAAGGATATTCAGTATTCCAGCCGTACTCGCTACGCCAGCAATGTCGCCGCTGATCTGACCAATCTTCGCCGTGCAATTGTTGATCTGGTTGCCAAACTGCCCGAGAGTTTGCTGGATGATCCCGAAGTGCAGCGGCTACAAGCCTTTGCGAATGTGGCGCCAATCGATTTGGTTCACCTGATCTATCGCCAGGGGCCCGAGGAGAGAGAGTCCAAGGACTATGAATTCTCGCGAGTATCGGTGCTGGAGCGCTGGGAGGCAGGACGACGTGACATGCAAGACACGATTAACCATCCCGACTGGCTCAAGCAGTCAGGACGCGAAAGCGGCGCGATGCAATACGATCTGACCCGGCACAGCCGGCAGCTGAATCCACTTTCGCTGTGAGCCGGTCAGGAATTATTTTTTTACAACGGCGTAGCGAGCCAGCGTCTTCTTGCGTGCCTCGTCATGCGCGACCAGCGGGCGAGGATAATCCTTTCCCAGTACGATGCCTGCCATCGACAGCGTCATCTCTGGTGCCAGCCATGGTGCATGAATCTGCTTGCGGTCGAGCTTGGCCAGTTGCGGAAGATAGCGCTTGATGAATTGGCCCTCGGGATCGAATTTTTCCGACTGAGTTACCGGATTGAAGATTCGGAAATAAGGCTGAGCATCGCAACCCGATGACGAGGCCCACTGCCAGCCGCCGTTGTTGGCCGACAGGTCGAAATCATTGAGCTGCCGCGCAAAATAAGCTTCCCCCCGTCGCCAGTCGATGCCCAGATCCTTGATCAGAAAACATGCGGTGACCATGCGCAAGCGGTTATGCATATAGCCAGTCTGGTTCAGCTGCATCATGGCTGCATCCACCAGCGGATAGCCCGTGCGTCCCTCACACCAGGCCGCAAACGCCTGGTCCGCTTCTTTGCCGCTTTCCCACTTGATTCGATCGTACTCGGGCTTGAACGCACCTCCGACCACGCGCGGATTATTGTGCAAGATCATGAAATAGAAGTCGCGCCAGATCAGTTCGGACAGCCAGACCGCGGCACCTTCTCCGCCCTCGCCTGATTGCAGCGCCTCAGCGGCGAGTCGCGCCAGTGTGCGTATGGATACGGTACCAAAGCGCAGATGCACCGACAGATAAGAGGGCCCTTTGACTGCTGGGTAGTCGCGTGATGCCTTGTAGAGCGACATTCGCGGAATGAAATCTTTCAACAGAGTGGCGCTGCCTTTCATGCCCGTCGGGATCTTCAGCGCGGCCAGATCACAGTCGTCAAAGCCCATCGACGCCAGCGTCGGCATGTTCGGCGCGGTTGGCAGCATGGCGAGCTGCCCTTTGACAGGCTTGCAGACTAGTGGTGCCAGCGCATCAAGATTCAATTCGCCTGAGGGCAGCGAGAGTTTTTTCAGCCAAGCGTTTTTGTAGGGGGTGAACACAGAAAAAGGTTTATTTGCCAGTGACAGTACTTCATCTTTGGCGAAGATGACCTGATCCTTGAAGAGATGAAGTGCACGACCGGCGCGCTGCAACGCCTTGGCAATTTTGGCATCACGTTCCACGGCAGAAGGTTCATAATCTTCATTCGCGAACACCGCATCGACTGCGAGCTCGTCGGCCAGCGCAACGATCTCCGTCGCCGCGCGCGCATGACGCACGATTAAGCCACCGCCGCCTCGCTTGAGCTCGGCATCGAGTTCTTGCAGGCTTGCGTGAATGAAGGCGACGCGCCTGTCCAGGCGGCCCTCAGACAGCAAGGGGTCAAGAATATCTTTGTCAAAAATGAAAACGCAGTATACGGTAGCGCTACTGGCGAGTGCGTGGTGCAGCGCAGCGTTGTCGATATGGCGAAGGTCGCGGCGAAACCAGACCAGTGCCTTGTTGTAGCGGTTCATCGGCGTCTCTGATGGGGAAAGGGGAAGCGAAACAGCGAAACATGTGGGCAAGCAGTAGAGCAAGCCCACCAAGGAGTGTAGCCGTTTCGTACTAAAAGATGTCGCAGCCGCTTTCCGAGGTCGGCGGCTTGGCCGGCAAAGCTGATAAAATCGTGCACATGGCCAAGCAAGGCAAGCGTCAATCTCCTTCCTCCTCCGCGCCTGGCGCGGATGCCGACGATTTTTACTCCAACAACGGCAACTTCCTTCCACCGCTGCAACTCGCCGATCATTTTCTGATCGCCATGCCCTCGATGCTCGATCCTATTTTCGGCGGTACCGTCGTCTATGTTTGCGAGCACAATGATGGCGGGGCACTGGGCATGATCATCAACCGTCCCACCGACATGACCATGGATGTGCTGTTCGAGCGACTGGACTTGTCGCTCGAGATCGATCCGCATGGCAGAGCTGCGGCACGAGGTCCGGTGATGTTTGGCGGCCCGGTGCAGGTTGAGCGCGGCTTCGTGCTGCATGCGCCGGCCGACGACTACAATTCGTCGCTTACCGTGTCGGATGAGGTCGCGCTGACCACCTCTCGTGATGTGTTGGAAGCCGCCGCGCGCGGCGACGGGCCGCAACGGCTGCTGGTCACGCTCGGCTGCGCGGGATGGAGCGCGGGCCAGCTCGAAGAGGAAATACTACGCAATGGCTGGCTCACGGTTCGCGCCGATACGACGATTTTGTTTGATACGCCAGTCGAGCAGCGCTTTGTTGCCGCCATGAGCCTGCTGGGCATTGATCCTTTCATGCTCTCGGGTGAAGCCGGACATGCGTAGAGCCTGCTTTGTCAGGCTGCCCGTCGCGTCGCACCGCTTTGCCATCGAGCTGTCAACTCGGGGTTGCCCTGAGAGCATGCGACCGAGATGAGCACGGTGATCGCCTTCGATTTCGGATTGCGCCGGATTGGTGTCGCCATCGGTAACCGTTTGCTGAAGCAGGCTCAGCCGCTGCCAGTAATTGACGCCGCAACGAATGATGCAAAGTTTTCAGCGATTGCCGCGCTGATCAGCGAGTGGCAGCCCGAAGCGGTGGTGGTGGGCCTGCCGTTGCATCCGGACGGCGCAGAGCATGAGATGAGCGTGCGCTGCCGACGATTTGCGAACCAGATGAATGGCCGTTTCGGATTGCCCACCACGCTGGTGGATGAACGTTACACCTCCGTCGTGCTGAATCCGGCGCGCGGCGAGCATGTGGACAGCGAAGCGGCGGCGCTCATACTCCAACAATACTTCGATACTCATGACCCATCCTGAACTCGACGCCGAGAAGCTCTTTCAGCAGCTCGAGCATGGCCTGAAGGCCGCGCTTGCCGGCGCGCCGCGGCTGGCGCTGGTCGGCATCTACTCTGGCGGCGCCTGGCTGGCAGAACGTCTTGCAAAGTCACTTGATGTGAGCACAGTGGGCTACATCGACGTGTCTTTTTATCGCGATGATTATGCCAAGCGAGGGCTCAAGGAAGAGGTACGCCCCAGCCAGATACCCTTCGAGGTCGAAGGAGCGAACATCCTGCTAGTCGATGATGTGCTCTACACCGGTCGTACCACCCGCGCGGCGATCAATACGCTGTTCGACTACGGTCGACCCGGGAAGATCATGCTCGCGGCGCTGGTCGATCGTGGCGGGCGCGAGCTGCCAATCGCGGCCGACTTTGTCGCAGCGACCGTCACGCTGCCCGAGCAACAGACCCTTGTGCTGCAAAAAGCCGAGGATGGACGACTTTCCCTGAGCGTAGATCATGCATAACCCCCAACTCAACAAGCACGGCGAGCTGCAGCATCTGCTCACGCTGGAAGGGCTGCCAAAGGCGATGATCACTCGCATACTCGACACGGCAGCGTCTTTCGTGAGTGTCAGCGATCGTGAAGTAAAAAAAGTCCCACTCATGCGGGGCAAGAGCGTCTTTAATCTGTTTTTCGAGAATTCCACGCGTACCCGCACCACCTTCGAAATCGCGTCCAAGCGATTGTCGGCAGACGTGATCAACCTGAACATTTCTGCTTCGTCGGCTAGCAAAGGTGAGTCGCTGCTCGACACGATAGACAATCTCGCTGCGATGCACGCCGATATGTTCGTCGTTCGTCATTCGCAATCGGGCGCGCCGTATCTGATCGCGCGCCATCTGACCGAAACCCATCAGCAGCATGTGCATGTGGTCAATGCGGGCGACGGTCGCCATGCGCACCCCACTCAGGGTTTGCTGGACATGTACACCATCCGCCATTACAAAAAAGACTTCACCAATCTGACCGTAGCGATTGTTGGCGACATTCTGCATAGTCGCGTCGCGCGTTCTGACATTCACGGCCTGACGACGCTGGGCGTGCCGGAGGTGCGTGCGATTGGGCCGCGCACCTTGCTGCCCGGCGGGCTGGAGCAAATGGGCTTGCGCGTTTTCAACGACATGAATGAGGGCTTGAAGGGTGTGGACGTGATCATCATGCTGCGCCTGCAAAATGAGCGCATGACCGGCGCGTTACTGCCGTCGGCGCAGGAATACTTCAAGAGCTACGGACTCACGCCAGAGCGGTTGGCACTGGCGAAACCCGATGCGATCGTGATGCACCCGGGGCCGATGAACCGTGGCGTAGAGATTGACTCGGCCGTGGCCGATGGCGCGCAGGCAGTGATTCTTCCCCAAGTGACCTTTGGTATCGCAGTGCGTATGGCGGTGATGAGCATGCTGGCGGGCGCTTGAGTGGCTAGCAGTGCAAGCAGGAATGGGATGAGATGAGACTACATATCAAAAATGGCCGCGTGATCGATCCGGCCAATAACATTGATGCTTCACACGATGTATTCATTGCGGATGGCAAGATTACGTCGATCGGCAAGGCACCCGAGGGCTTCGGCACTGACCAGACCATCGATGCCAGCGGACTGATCATCTCACCGGGTCTGGTGGATTTGTCGGTACGTCTGCGTGAACCCGGTTATGAATACAAGGCGACCCTCGAATCCGAGTTGCAATCGGCACTGGCTGGCGGCGTGACCAGTCTGCTGTGCCCGCCGGACACCGATCCCGTGCTGGATGAGCCGGGGCTGGTCGAGATGCTTGTGCACCGCGCCCGGCTGATGAATCAGTCGCAAGTCTATCCGCTGGGCGCGCTGACGGTAGGCTTGAAGGGACGCGAACTGACCGAGATGGCCGAACTGACTGAAGCCGGTTGCGTCGGGTTTGCGCAGGCCGAAGAGCCGATTGAAGACACCACCGTGCTGATGCGCGCGATGCAGTATGCGCAAACCTATGGATATACCGTCTGGCTGCGTCCGCAGGATCCGCACCTCGGCAAGGGAG
>JBEDGK010000204.1:0-8743 GCA_041174665.1 Pseudomonadota bacterium | reverse complement strand
ATCGTCAGCTGAAGCTGAAGATCACTGACACGCAGACTCAGCAGCCGGTGTATGAGGTCACGGTGCGCAGCGACGGCAAGGAAGGCAATCTGGCGAAGGTGCTGCCGTATCTGGTGGAGAGCGCGTTCAAGGAATTCCCCGGGCAGAGCGGCGTGCCCAGAGTGGTCGAGCTGAAGATGAAGGACAAGTAAAAAAGAGGCTGCAGTCCGGCCGTTGCCAGAATGAGGACTCACAGACCCGATGCATGTAAGACTGTCATTCCGACGCCGGCCAGAACCCGTGCTGCCTCAGGTGCCTGGCTATCACCGAACGTGCAAAGACACCGAGTCGTCAATCGATCACATCAGACCAAGCACTCAGGTCACGTAAGCTACCGACGCCCAGGTAATAAACGCCAGCAGCAGCACCGCTGCTGCGAGCACCACCAGGAGCTTTCCGAACTGCGGCGTCTCGTTCGATACGATGGGCTGCTCTTCCGGATGCTGCATCGGATTGTCTTTGGAATCGTCGTGCTCGGTCATCTTGGGCAACCATCAATCAGGGCAGCAAAATCGTCGAACCCGTAGTCTTGCGCGATTCCAGATCACGATGCGCCTGCTGCACATCTTTCAGTGCGTAGCGCTGATTGATCTCGATCTTCACTTTGCCGCTCTCGACCATACCGAATAGGTCGGCCGCCATCGCCTCCAGATCCTGACGCTGAGCCGCATAGCTGAACAGCGTTGGCCGGGTAATGAACAGAGAACCGCGCGACGCAAGCTCATTGAGCGAGAATGGCGGCACGGGGCCGGACGCTGAGCCGTAGCTGACCATCATGCCCAGCGGCGCGAGGCAGTCGAGCGAGCCAAGGAAAGTGTCCTTGCCAATCGAGTCATACACCACCGGGACGCCTTTGCCGCCGGTGAGCTCCTTCACGCGCTCGACGAAGTTTTCCTTGTTGTAGTTGATGACATGCGTGCAGCCATGCGCCTTGGCCAGCTGACCTTTTTCATCGCTGCCCACAGTACCGATCATGGTGACTCCGAGCGCACGCGCCCACTGGCAAGCAATCAGGCCAACACCGCCTGCAGCGGCATGAAAAAGAATCGTCTCGCCGCCCTTCAGCGGGAAGGTACGATGAAACAAGTACTGTACCGTCAGCCCTTGCAGCATCATCGCCGCCGCCGTCTCGAAACTGATCGAATCCGGCAGCTTCACCAGACTGCCCGCTGGCATCACACGAACGTCGGCATACGCACCCGGGGGACGGCAAGCATAGGCGACACGATCGCCCGGTTTGACATGCTTCACATCGGGTCCGACTGCTTCGATCACGCCCGCACCTTCCATGCCCAATCCCGCAGGCATCTGCTGCGGATAAAGTCCAGTGCGAAAATACACATCGATGTAATTGAGGCCAATCGCATGATGACGAACACGTGCTTCGCCAGCGCCGGGCTCGCCGACCTGGACATCGACATACTCCATGACCTCGGGGCCGCCGTTGCTGAAACACTGAATTGCTTTTGTCATGATATTTCCCATGAATGAGTAGGTGTGTTGCTTGATTTTATTCGCCAATAGGCGTGATTGTACGGCCAGATCGCCGTAGATTCCTGCGCTCAGAATGTCCCGGGATAGGCGCCGCCATCGAGCAGAATGTTCTGACCCGTCATATAGCTGGCATGCACGCTGCACAGAAAGGCGCAGAATGCGCCGAACTCAGCAGTGTTTCCGAAACGCTTCGCCGGATTCATGTTTCGGCGCGCGGCAGTCATCTGCTCCAGGCTCTCGCCCGACGATTTGGCCGAGGCTTCCAGAGTCGCCCACAGCCGGTCAGTTTCAAAAGGCCCCGGTAACAGGTTGTTGATGGTGACGTTCTTGTGCACCGTGGTACGCGACAGTCCGGCGATAAAGCCGGTCAGCCCCGAGCGCGCGCCATTCGACAAGCCAAGGATATCGATGGGCGCTTTGACCGCACTGGAAGTTATGTTGATGATGCGACCAAAACCGCGCTCCATCATGCCATCGACCGTTGAACGGATCAGCTCGATGGGCGTGAGCATGTTGGCATCCACTGCGGCGATCCATTGCTCGCGCTCCCAATTGCGGAAATCTCCGGGCGGCGGGCCGCCGGCATTCGTGACGAGAATATCCGGCTGCGGGCAAGCAGCCAGTGCATCCTTGCGGCCCTGCGCGGTGGTGATATCGGTGGCGACGAAGCTGACTTTTACCTGGTCGCCGCCCAGCTTGCGCAGCTCGTTCGCGGTAGTTTCCAGCGTTGCCGCGTTGCGCGCGACCAGCGTGACATGCACGCCCTCTTTTACCAAGGCTTCTGCGCAACCCCGCCCCAGTCCTTTGCTGGCGCCGCACACTAATGCATTTTTGCCACTGATTCCCAGATCCATCGTTTGATCTCCTCGTTCAGTTTTTTTCAGGTTTTTTTGTGGACAGCAAATATATCCCGGTCAGCACTAATGCAGTGCCGATCAATTGAATCGTTGTCATCGGCTCGTCCAGTATCCAGTGGGCGAGAAACAGTGTGGACACCGGGCCGATCATTCCTGCCAACGAAGCGACCGGCGCACCAACGCGCGCAATGGCCATCATGGTGATGAACACCGGTAGCACCGTGCAGAGCACCGCATTGAGCAGCGATAGCTGATACACCGCCACCGACTGATCCAGCATAGACAATGGCCGAAGCAGAAAGAACTGACCGACCGCGGCCGTCGCCGATATGCACATCACATACGCCACCAGCCGCAGCGTGCCGACGCGCTGCACCAGCTCGCCCGAAAAGAGCAGGTACATCGCATAAAACAGCGCGCTGCCCAGTACAAAAGCGCCACCCAGCCAGACGTTCGACCCGCCGCGCTGAGCATCCTGCAGAAACACCATCACCGTGCCGCCGTAACAGATCATCAGCGCCAGCCATTCTTTACCGCTGACGCGTTTATTCAGCAGAAAAACGGACATCAGCAGCACGAACGATGGTGTCAGGTACAGCACCAACCTCTCCAGCCCTGCGGAAATGTATTGCAGACCGATGAAATCCAGATAGCTCGACAAGTAATAACCGATCAACCCCAGCAACACGATACGCCAGCGGTCGTGCCCGCTCAGTGGCTCGCAGCGGCGCATCTGCCACCACGCCACCGCTGCAAAGAAAGGCAGCGACAACAGCATTCGCAGCGCCAGCACCGTCATCGCATCCACTTGATGCCGGTAATGGAGCTTCACGACCACGCCCTTCGCCGAGAACAGCACTGATCCAACGACCGCCATCGCGATCCCGATCAGAAATAAACGCCGGGCTGGAATAGTGTGAGTGGTATCAGTAGCCGGCATGAATTCTTGTTATGGGGATCGCCGCGGCATCAGCACCGCGCCGGGTACGCAATCCGATTGTAATCCGGGACCTGAACCCGCGCTTCGGTATTGCCGAATGCCCTGTTTTGGCGCGGCTGCGCAGGGGCGCTATGGTAAAATTTGCGTCCTGTTCATCCGCCTGCACAGGGACAAAAACGCCCTTGGTGGCACCAACATTGCGTTCAACATCCGAGTACGCATCCCCCCTCAGGCAAGCCGGTTACACACGACGACTCAGGAAAGCATTCAGAATGGCAGGACATAGCAAATGGGCCAACATCAAGCACAAGAAGGCGGCGTCTGACGCCAAACGCGGCAAGATCTGGACCCGGCTGATCAAGGAAATCACCGTGGCCGCCCGACTGGGTGGCGGCGACATCGCCAGCAACCCGCGTCTGCGGCTAGCCGTCGATAAAGCGGCAGACGCCAACATGCCGAAGGATAACGTCACGCGCGCGATCCAGCGCGGCACCGGTGGTCTGGAAGGCGCGAACTATGAAGAAATCCGATACGAAGGCTATGGTATCAATGGCGCGGCAATCATCGTAGACTGCATGACTGATAACCGTGTGCGCACCGTGGCCGAAGTAAGGCACGCATTCTCCAAATTCGGCGGCAACATGGGTACCGAAGGTTCAGTGGCCTTCCTGTTCAAACACTGCGGACAACTGATGTTCGCACCCGGCACCAATGAGGACGCACTCATGGAAGCAGCGCTCGAGGCCGGCGCCGAAGATGTCATCGCCGACGACGAAGGCGGCTTCGAAGTGATCACCGATCCTTACCAGTTCTCTGCCATTCGAGAAACACTGGAGAAGGCAGGATTCAAGCCTGAGCTGGCCGAAGTGACGATGAAACCATCGACTTCCGCAGAGTTCGCCGGAGACGACGCCGTCAAGATGCAAAAACTGCTGGACGCACTGGAAAACCTCGACGACGTGCAAGAGGTCTACACTAATGCAGTGATTAACGATTGAACATCCGCCTAACGAACGAATTCAAAGACATTTGCCGGCATTGCTGCAAACGCCGGCTACAACATAGAACACTCTCCCATGAAAATCTTGGTTGTTGGCTCCGGTGGCCGTGAACATGCACTCGCCTGGAAACTGGCCCAGTCCAAACGGATACAGATCGCGCTGGTCGCGCCTGGCAATGGCGGCACGGCGCTCGACCCGCGCCTGAAAAATATTTTCATCACCGATCCCGTGCAGCTGGCTGATCTCGCACAACAAGAGCAAATCGCGCTGACCGTCGTGGGTCCCGAGGCGCCTTTGGCGGCCGGCATCGTCGATGCCTTCCGCGAGCGCGGGCTGAAAATCTTTGGGCCCACGCAAAAAGCTGCCCAACTCGAAAGCTCAAAAGATTTCGCCAAGGCGTTCATGCAGCGCCATGGCATACCAACGGCTGCATACCAGAGCTTCTCTGATGCCGCAGCCGCACACAAGTACATCGATGAACAAGGCGCACCCATCGTGATCAAGGCCGATGGCCTCGCCGCGGGCAAGGGTGTCGTTGTCGCGATGACACTCGATGAGGCGCATGCTGCAGTCGACATGATGTTGTCGGACAATCGTTTCGGTGACGCCGGTGCGCGCGTTGTGATTGAAGAATTCCTCGAAGGCGAAGAAGCCAGCTTCATCGTCATGGTCGACGGCAAAAATATTCTGCCACTCGCCACGAGCCAGGACCACAAGCGACTGCTCGACAAAGACGAAGGCCCGAACACCGGTGGCATGGGCGCCTATTCGCCCGCACCCATCGTCACGCCGCAGCTGCACGCGCGCGTGATGCGAGAGATCATTCAGCCGACGGTGCAAGGCATGGCCAAAGAGGGCATTCCCTACACAGGCTTCCTGTATGCCGGCCTGATGATCGATGCGCAGGGCAATCCCAAGACGCTCGAATTCAACTGCCGCATGGGCGATCCTGAGACACAGCCCATCATGGCACGCCTGAGGACGGATCTCGTGACCGTGATGGAGCATGCTGTCGAGGGCAAGCTCGATCAGATCGAACTTGACTGGGACCGGCGCACGGCACTGGGCGTGGTGATGGCCGCGAGCGGCTATCCGGACTCACCGAAAAAAGGTGACGTCATCACCGGCATTCCTGAAGAGACGGCAGACAGCATGACCTTCCATGCCGGTACGATCCTGGAGAATGGCCAGCTGAAAACCTCGGGCGGTCGCGTACTCTGTGTCGTGGGTCTGGGCGATACGGTGCGCGTCGCGCACAAGAATGCCTACGAAGCGCTCGATCAGATCCGCTTCAGTGGCATGCAATTTCGGCGTGATATCGGCTGGCGGGCGATGCGCAGGTTGTAAACTACAAAAACAGGTACGCACAGATCACAGAGTGAAAGGCTGTGTGATCTTGCCCTCGGGGGAAGGTAAACACATGAGCACACCCAACATCGAGGCAGTCAAATCCTGGCTGCTGTCGCTGCAGGATCGCATCGTTGCCGCTATCGAAGACGTCGACGGCGAAAAATTCATCAAGGACAGCTGGGAACGCCCTGAAGGTGGCGGCGGAATTTCTCGCCTGATCGAAGAGGGCAATGTGCTCGAGCGTGGCGGCGTCGGTTTCTCGCATGTGATGGGCACCAGTTTGCCTCCATCGGCTGCGGCCAATCGCCCGGAAGTGGCGGGACGTCCATGGGAAGCAATGGGTGTGTCACTGGTTTTTCATCCCCGTAATCCCTATGCACCCACCGTGCACATGAATGTGCGCTTTTTTACCACGACAGGCGAAAGCAACGATCCGGTCTGGTGGTTCGGTGGCGGCATGGACCTGACGCCGTATTATGGTTTTGAAGAGGATGCAACGCATTTTCATCAAACTTGTCATGACGCACTGAGCCCCTTCGGTAGCGAACTACATCCGAAATTCAAACAATGGTGCGACGAATACTTTTACCTCAAGCATCGCAAGGAGGCGCGTGGTGTGGGTGGTGTATTCTTTGATGACTTCAATGCACCCGGTTTCGAAAAAAGCTTCGCGATGACCCAGAGCGTGGGCGATCATTTCATTGATGCTTACCTGCCAATTCTGAAGCGGCGCAAAGATCTGTCCTATGGCGAGCGAGAACGAGATTTTCAGGCGTATCGCCGCGGTCGCTACGTGGAATTCAATCTGGTGTTTGACCGAGGCACACTGTTCGGTCTGCAGTCTGGCGGGCGCACCGAATCCATCCTGATGTCATTGCCGCCCATCGTCAAATGGCGCTATGACTGGAAGCCCGAGGCCGGTTCGCCAGAAGCGAAGCTCTACACCGACTTCCTGCCGCACCGCGACTGGCTTGTCGCCTAAAGGCCATCCTGTGCCAGATGAGCGCTGCATCCTGCTGCTAGGCGGCAGCTTCGATCCGGTGCATGAGGGGCATATCGGCCTGGCGCGCTACTTCTGCACCCTGCTCCATCCTGATGAGCTGCGACTGATACCCGCTGGCCGCCCGTGGCAAAAGTCGGAGATAAGCACAGCACCTGAGCATCGTATCGCCATGCTGAAGCTGGCTTTTGCCAACTGGCCGGTGCCCGTGCAGATCGACACGCAAGAAATTGAGCGCGATGGGCCCAGCTATGCGGTCGATACATTGCGCACCCTACGCAAAGCAGTCGGTGATCAGGCATCACTGGTCTGGGTCATTGGTGCAGATCAGCTGCTCAATCTGCACACTTGGCACCAGTGGCAAGCCTTGTTCTCGCTGACGAACCTCTGTATCGCTGCGCGTCCCGGCTATCAACTCAGCCGCGAGAGGCTGGATGTTCAAGTCGCCGCCGAGATTTCGCGGCGGCAGGCAAGTGCAGCGCAACTTCGGGCGAGCGCCTCGGGTCTTTGCTTCATTGCGACTAATCTTGCGCTGGACATCTCATCGTCCGCATTGCGTACCACTCTGAGTGACAACCCGAGCCTGCCAGAGCCGCAAGGGCTACTGCCGGCTCCAGTGCTAGACTATATTCAACAACATCATCTTTATCAGACTATTTAATGGATATCAAAACACTGCAGGCGCTGGTGGTCGATGCGCTGGAAGACGTCAAAGCTCAAGAAATCCGCGTCTACGATACGATGCACCTGACCAGCATGTTCGATCGCATCGTGATCGCTTCAGGGACTTCCAACCGCCAGACCCGCGCGCTCGCCATGTCCGTGCGTGACAAGGTGAAATCTTCCGGTGGCGAGATCATCAACATGGAAGGCGAGAACACCGGTGAGTGGGTGCTGGTCGATCTGGGCGATATTGTGGTCCATATCATGCAGCCAGCAATCCGCGCCTATTACCGTCTCGAAGAAATCTGGGGCGATAAAGAAGTGAAGCTCGGCGCCGCCAAGCGCGCGGCAGGCACTGCACGCAAAGCGTCGCAAAAGGCAGCGAGCGACGGAACCCAAGCTCCAGCCAAGACTGCTGCAAAAAAGGCTACTGCAAAAAAATCGGCAACGACCAAGGCGCCCGCGAGGAAGGCACCCGCAAGAAAAGCCCCAGCAAAGAAGGCTACCGTCAAGGTGACTGCGAAAACCGCTTCAAAGACAGCGTCAAAGACAGCCTCGAAGACAGCCTCGAAGACCCCCGCCAAGAAAGCTGTTGCAAGAAAAGCGCCGGCAAAAAAATCGGTGTCGAAAAAATCAGCAGCGCGCTGATTTTTATTCCCTGCCATGCATTTGATCATCGCGGCGGTGGGGCACAAGATGCCGGCGTGGATAGAAACCGGCTTCCAGGAGTATGCCAGGCGCATGCCGTCCGAATGCCGATTGCTGCTCAAAGAAATCAAGCCTGTCGAGCGCAGCTCCGGCCGCAGCGCCGAGAGCGTGATGGCTGAAGAGCGCAAGCGCATCGAGGCGGTGCTGCCCAAGGGAAGTTTGCTGGTCGCGCTGGATGAGCGCGGCGTCGATCTGACGACCATGCAATTGTCACAACAATTGACGCACTGGCAACAGCAAGGCCGGGATGTTACATTCATCATCGGCGGCGCTGATGGTCTTGATGCCGAATTCAAGAAGCAGGCAGACCTGCTGGTACGTGTGTCCAGCCTGACGCTGCCGCATGGCATGGTACGCGTGCTGCTCGCCGAGCAGCTGTACCGTGCGCTGTCGATCACCAAGAATCATCCCTATCACCGCGCATAGCGATCATCGCCGGCACGCTGAAAAACTGGAGAGCGGAAATACCCGGATGGCAGTCGCTGACCAAAAAATTTATCTGGCTTCCAAGAGCCCGCGCAGGCGCGAACTGCTGCGTCAAATCGGCGTGGAGTTCGAATTGCTGATGCTGCGCGACGAACCCGGTCGGCATGGGGCAGTCTCTGAAGAACCTCACACTGGCGAGGCACCCGATGCCTATGTCGCGCGGATAGCGCGCGAGAAAGCATCCAGTGGCTGGGAAGCGCTGCAA
>JBEDGK010000203.1:0-8982 GCA_041174665.1 Pseudomonadota bacterium | reverse complement strand
CACTTGCACCAGCTCATCCACCTCCATAAATGGCGGGATACGTGCTTTGAGGTGGACTGCAATGCGCTTGACCATACCAAGGTGCTCTAAAATCAGCGCCTCGCCGCGATCGCAGGTTTCTTCGTACATCCGGATTGACGGTGGCATGTCTTAGCCTCCAGGGTTTCGCTTCACCAGTCGCTCCATGAAAAACTGCAGCCCGCCGGAGACGTGGCTGATTTCAGGGAGATTGGTAATAGCATCGGCCAGCCGGCGGAAGTCTCGTGCACCGGCACTACCGGGCGCAAACTCCATCACAGACTGGTACTTCTTCAAGGCCGACAACACCAGCTCGTCGGTTTCTATTGATGTCAAATACTGCAGTGTCTTGCCCAGAAAACGGTCGCACACTTCATTTACGCGGCGATACAGCTGCGCGCCGGCGGCTTGGCTGTCGACCATATTGGGAATGAGATAGATCTCGTCCAGCTCAAGGTCACGTGTCATCACCTTGATGATGCCGTAGGCATCGGCAATTGAAGAGGGCTCGTCTTTCACCACAATGAAACGACGCTGGCAGGCTTCCATGAAGGCTAATACCGACGGCGCAATGCCGGCAGCGGTATCAACAATCAAATAATCAATCTCATCATCAAGTTCGGAGAAGGCTTGCACGATGCCGGCGGTCACCGGCGCCGAGATCGCCGCCATCTGATGCACACCGGAGGCGCCGGGTACCAGCTTGACACCTTGGCGCGAGGTGACGATCACTTCTTTCAGCGATTTTTCACCGGCGATCACATGCGACAAGTTGTACTGCGTCTGGCAGCCAAGCGCGATCTGCGCATTCGCCAGACCCAAGTCGGCATCGAGCAGCATGACCTGCTTGCCCATCATTGACAAAGCCACCGCGAGGTTCGACGACATCGTGGTCTTGCCGACACCGCCCTTGCCACTGGCGATGCCGATCACCTCGGTACGGCGCTTGGTTTGTGCTTGCCTAGCTTGCATGAGCGGTCTTTTCAATACGTGCGACCAGCGCTTGCGCGGCGGTCATCACAGTGGGGTCAGCTACAGCGTTACCGTGATGGTCGACTAATTCGTCGGCCACCAGTGGCATCTCAATCGCCAGGCCGCGAATGGCCAGCGTCACTAATTCATTGGCAGTCAGCACGCTGCATCCGTCGGTGGCGAGCGGCGAGTGCGACGCGGCCGAGAGCGGTACTGTTTTTTCGCACAAGACTTGGATCAATGCCCATGGCTGAGTCGCTTCGTCCAGGCGCGACGCCATCAGGCTGCTCCAGGGGTTGGGTGCATCGA
Source organism: Pseudomonadota bacterium (assembly GCA_041174665.1). GTDB lineage: Bacteria > Pseudomonadota > Gammaproteobacteria > Burkholderiales > Burkholderiaceae_D > Pernthalerella. The sequence continues at coordinate 7,683 of JBEDGK010000203.1, read as the reverse complement.
CCAGGTATTTGCGCACAGTGGTGCCGGCAGCATCTGCGGGCAAGACCAAGTGAAACGCAATCTCGGCTGAGCAGGCGCGCAGCTGGTTCATCCGATTGAAGACCTCGACACCCGGGGTATCGATCAACACCAGATGCCGGTTGCCGAGTTCGCCCAGCAAAATCTTCAAGGTGTCGGCGTCGTTCGCGCGCAGGCAATCAACTCCCGCTTGCGCGCACAGCATCTGAATTTGACTCCAGGCGCCGGCACGTTGATCGGCATAAGAAATAACTGCGACCGATTCCGGGCCTTTGCGTTCAGCGGCGGTACGCGCCAGACGCGCCACCATCATCGTTTTACCAGCGCCGGCAGGGCCGGTGATGGCATGTATACCGCGCTGCGGCAGTTTGGCCCAGTGCTCGCCCATGCTTTTCGAGAGATGCGCATGCAGCGATTGCTTGGCCTGCGCCAGATCATCGATCTCGCTGACGTGATCTACCAGCAGCGTGCGCAGCGAAACAGGAATACTGGCCTCAGCCAAAGCCGCTACCAGCGGCTTGACCGCGCCATGCGATGGTGTCTCTGCCTGCCACGCCACCACGCGCTGCGCCAGTTTGAATTCTTTTCGAATCGCGGCCAGCTCATCGCGCACCAAGTCAACGATTTCACGGCCGCGAATATAGTCTCGGTGGTCAGCAGCGCGGCGATCGGGTTGACTCGCGGCGGCGTGCGCGTTGGCACGCTGTCGAACCACGGTATCGTAGGTGACATCGTCTTCAATATCGCCTGAGAGTTCTTTCTGCTCGCGCACGCTCTCGCGCAGCGCGGTTTGAAACAGGGCGCCATCTTCATCATCCGCGCGTCGGTTTGCCTTCAGCCACGGGCTGTCCTCGTGTGCGGGCTCGGCACCCAGGTCGACCGCGACGATGACCTCGTGCTGGCCGTTGACCTTGGCGTTAGAGATCACCAGCACGTCTTCACCGTACAGCTTGACGGCTTTTTCCGTCGCTCTGCGCAGGTCTTTGGCAAGGATGCGTTTCAGTTCCATGATGACTGTCCTGATCAGGCTTTATTCTGAGCTTCAACCGTGAAGATCACCTTGACGGCCTGGTCGTCGGGGATCTCGGTATACGACAGCACCGTCATCTCGGGGATGCGGTGCCGAACCATTTTGGATAACCACGGGCGGATCGACGGCGCCACCACCAACACTGCGGGGTTGCCCTGATCTTCGACCGAGGTCGCGGCCTGGCGCAGGGCAGTGAACAAGCTCTCGGCGAGGCCGGGCTCGATCACCACGCTCTGCCCGGGCGCGCCGTTGGTCAGCACGTTGTGCAGTAGCTGTTCCAAGTCGGGTGCCAGTGTCATCACCGGCAGGTTGTCTTTCGCATCGATCAGGTCTTGCACGATCATGCGGCCCAGTTTCGGACGCACGCTGGCGCTCAATTGCTCGGGGTCTTGGGTTTTGGCGGCGGCCTCCGACAGCGACTCGATAATCGTGCGCATGTCGCGAATCGGGATACCCTCATTCAGCAGATGCTGCAAGGTGCGGGTGATGACACCCAGCGCCATCTTGCCAGGTACCAGATCTTCCACCAGCTTGGGCGACTTCTGCGCCAGCTTATCAAGCAGCTGCTGGGTCTCGTCATGCGAGAGCAGCTCGGAGGCGTTCTCGCGCAATACTTTATTCAGGTGCGTTGCAATGGCAGTCGCGGGGTCCACCACGGTGTAGCCGAGCGTACGCGCGTAGTCGCGCTGCGAAGGATCAATCCACACCGCATCCAGCCCGAACGCCGGTTCTTTGGTCGGAATACCTTCGAGCTGGCCGTAGACCTTGCCCGGATTAATCGCGAGTTCGCTACCGGCTTTGATATCGCCTTTGCCGCGCACCACGCCGTTCAAAACGATGTGATACACATCCGGGTCGAGGTTGAGCGCATCACGAATACGCACCGGCTGCACCAGAAAGCCCAATTCGGCCGAGAGTTTCTTGCGCACCCCTTTGACCCGTGGCATCAGCTGCCCGCCGGTCTCGGGGTTTACCAGCGGGATCAGCCCGTAACCAATCTCGAGACCGATCAAGTCAACCGCTTCCACGTCATCCCAGCCCAGCTCTTTCGGCTCGTCGGCTTTTTGTTCGGCGGCGGCTTGTTCTGTTTCAGCGGCGGTTTTTACTTCGGTCCGCAAGAGCAGCACACCCAAGGCGGCTGCCACCAGTGACAGCAGCAGAAACACCGTGTGCGGCATACCCGGCACGATGCCAAGAATGGTGAGAATGCCTGCACTAATAAATAGAGCCGACGGGTTAGAGAGTTGCGATACCGCCTGATCCGTCACCGATTCCGACGTGGTGACGCGGGTGACGATGATCGCGGTGGCCAGCGACAGGAACAGCGATGGAATCTGAGAGACCAGGCCATCGCCAATCGTCAACAGGGTGTAGAGCTTGCCGGCATCGGAGAAGGTGAGGCCGTGTTGGGCCACGCCGATAGCGAGCCCGCCCACAATATTAATAATCAGGATCAGCAGGCCGGCGATCGCGTCGCCCGAGACGAATTTTGAAGCACCGTCCATCGAGCCGAAGAAGTCGGCTTCCTGCGCGATCTCGTCGCGGCGGGTCTTGGCTTGTTCTTGCGTGATCGAGCCGGCGTTCAGGTCGGCGTCAATCGCCATCTGCTTGCCGGGCATCGCGTCTAAGGTAAAGCGGGCGTTAACTTCGGACACGCGGCCAGCACCTTTGGTGACCACGATGAAGTTAATCAGCATCAGGATCACGAAGATGATGAAACCGACCAGATAGTTGCCGGCGATGACGAACTCGCCGAAAGCGGCAATCACCGCGCCGGCGGCATGCTCGCCTTCATGGCCATTCACCAGAATCACGCGGGTCGAGGCCACGTTAAGCGCCAGCCGCAGCATGGTTGCAAAAAGCAGAACAGACGGAAATGACGAGAAATCCAGCGGCCGCCGGGTGCCAATCGCCACCATGATCACCATTACCGAAATCAGGATGTTGAAGGTGAACAGCACGTCCAGCAGCAGCGGCGGCAGCGGCAGCACCAGCATCGACATAATCAACAGCACGAGGAAGGGGATGCCGAGTCCTTTGAACTCGAACCCCGACAAACGCTGTCGAATTGTTGACATGGAGAGCGTACTCATCAATAAAATCTTCTATTAATCAATTACTTGCAAATTCATCCAAAGCGGGATGGGTTTCTACGCGTTTCATCTAAGCAATTGATGTGCCATCGCCTGCTACCAACGGTTCGGGCTAACTTGAGCGCTTGCCGAACTAAAGATGCGTAACTCCCTGCCGATTAACCGGGGGAACGAGGACACATTGTCTTCAGTTAATTGTTTGCCAAGCGGTGTCAATTGGGGCGGGTTCCGGCATCATCAGAACCAGATCCAGCCGGTAACCGGCGCACTGCAGGCTGAATCGGCTACCTGTTCGCTGCTGAACAACAAAGAGGGGTGATCCATGAACAAGATGTCCAAATGCTCAATGCTGACGCTGGCTGTACTGATGTCGGCATGCCAGACGATCCCATCGGTCGCCGTGGCAGATAACGCCTCGGCAGCAGCCGAGGTAAAAACCGCAGATCCCGCACCGGTACCTGCGCCAGCGCCGGCAACAGTGGCCGAGCCGAAAGCATCGGCCGCTGCGCCCGTCGCTGCCTCGAAAGAGGAGCCGGTCAGCATGATCACGCCGATGACCGAGCGCAACGCCACAATTCGCGCCACCGGCTACGCAGTGATCAGCACGCAAAATCATCGCAATCCTGCGCAGCAGCGCCTGATGGCGATCCGCGCCTCGAAGCTCGATGCCTACCGTGCCCTGACCGAACAGGTCTATGGCCAGCAGCTCGATGCAACCACCACCGTGGCCGAGATGATGATCACCAGTGATACCTTCCGCACTCGCGTGCAGGGCATCATCTACGGCGCGGTGCTGGAGTCGATCACCCCGATCGGTGATGACACCTACGAGACCACACTCTCGCTGGACGGCCGCGTCGTCAACGACCTGCGCGTGCTGTACCTGAGCCAGATGGCTGCAGCACGTCGCCGTTAATCAACGACACGTCAACCGGAGCCCATCATGCGCCTGCGCCTGCTCTCAATGCTGATCGCCCTGCCACTGGCAGGTGCCGTCAGCACCGCCTGGCCGGCTGACAGCGTGCTGCCAACCGAGCCGAAAAAACGCCTCGAGGCACTCCAGCATGCGCTGATCAGCGCGGCGATGGAGGGCCAGACCCGGGTGCGTAATGCGGCCTGGATCGACAGCACCGGCAAGATGCATGAGAACACCCGCATCACCTCGGAAATGAAAGTGCGCAATGTACGCGTGCTGAATTACCTGACAGTAGAAGAGGGCGTGTCGGCGGCCATCATCGCCGAGGGCAAAGGTGTAATGCCGGACGAAGAAGTCTGCCGCGCCAATCAGCAGCGCTACCGCCGTGAGGCCACGCTCGATATCGGCATGGGAATTCCTGCCAGCGGCGCCGATCAGGCATTCTGGGCGCCGTTCATGCAGCAGGCGCGCGCGCGTTTTGCGGCCAAGGCGGTGGCCAGCCGCCGCTGGTCACTGGCGCCCACCTCGCGCATGCCGGCAACAGCCTACGACCGCAAGCTGCTCGGCTATGTGCCTGAGGTCAGCCCGTATCAGATGGTGATCGAGGTGTTGCCCGCAGGTGCGCTGGGCATCGAGCCGGTTCGGCCACCCAGTACCCGCCAGCAGCGTGCTGCCGAGACCCTTAAAGCGGTTAAAGACTACTGGAACGACGAGCCTGCCAAGACTGCGCCGATTCCGTTTGTCGTACGCTTGTCGGTGATCGAGCGCCTGAACCAAAGAATTCTCTGGCAAGACGCAGTACCGCTGTTCTTCCCCGAGCAGAAACTGATGCACAACTCGCAGCCGCTGCCCATTGGCTTGCTGACCGAGCTCGATAAAGTCGTCGCACGCTGGCAGCAGAAACTGGACGGTGACTTTGGCTGCCGCCCGCAAAGCTTTAACGTGATGCAAGAGGCCAAGCAGGGTTGGGTGATTAATGCAGGTCAGGTCGCTGGTTTGTCGGTAGGCGATCAGCTGCTGATGATGAATCGTGAGCAACTCCCGGCGCGTATCCTTGAGCCTGATAGCGGCGAGCATCTCGCCCTGGTTGAGGTGGTGGCGGTTGCCAATGATCGTGCCGTCGTTCGCAAGCTGGCCGGTTCAGCCAGCGCCGGCAAAAGCGGCGACTGGGTCGCGACGCCCTTCTGACAGAAATACCGGAGAGAACAATGAAAAACGCTCAACAACAGCTCCTGATTGCTTGCCTCGCGATGCTGCTCGGCGGTAACGTATTCGCCGCAGATCCGCCCAAGGATGCGCCGAAGGCCGACGCCAAAAAAGAGGAAAAAAAGGACGAGCCCAAAAAAGACGAGAAGAAAGACGAAGCCAAGAAAGACGGCAAGGACGGCAAAGAGCCGGCCAAGGCCGAGGCGCCCGCAGAACCCGATCTGCCGTCCAAGCCCTACCCGAAGAATGCAACGCCCAAGGCCTTCGCACCCAAGATGGAGCCGAAGAAATTTGACGAGGGCACTGCGGCCGCCAAGCCGGAAGAGAAACCAGCCGAAAAAGCGGCTGACAAGCACGGCGCAGACAAGCACGGCGCAGATAAGCACGCAGCGGATGCCAAGCCAGCCGCTGACAAGCGCGCTGAAAAAGCGGCCGACAAAACTGCAGAGCATGGCGCTGATAAGGCCGCCGAGAAGCACGCCGCCGCACCTGCCAAGCCGGCACCGAAAAAACGCAAGCCCGTCGCCGCCGCACCGAAGCCTGTGACCGACCCGGCGCTAGCCACCGTAGCTCGTGAGAGCTTGCAGGGCGCTGCACCGACCGGCGCCTACCAGGTCAAGGCCGGTGACAATCTGGACAAGGTCATCAAGAAAACCATGCCCAACAGCCCGTTCTCGATGGAAGTCATGCGCGAGGCCTTTGCACGCGCCAACCCGCAGCTGCTGGGTGAGGTGAAGGCGATGAAGCTGAAGCCAGGCTCGACATTGAACGTGCCGGGCGCTGCGGTGATGCGTCAAGTCGTGCTGGGTGATCCAGCGCCGCAAGCCGAGGTGAAGCAGATCAAGGCGGCTGAGTTGCACCGCGCCGCACCGGTCGTTGCGCCGACCATTGCGCCAACCGCCAGCGACCTCAACCCGCCGATCGCCGTGCCTCGCCAGGCACCAAGTGTGGCTTACAACGGCCCGGCCCCGGAAGTGTCTGCCGAAGAAAAGAAAAAGTGGGTTCGCTTCCCCTAGGCGAGTGAAGCGGCGATTGCCGTGAACCCGCTGCAAGGCATAGAGCAGACGGCCCTACCCGGCCGTCTGAATCCGTTTTATCTGGACGGTCGTACCATCACGCTGCTGTTACCGATTGCCCAGCAACTCGGGCTGCGCGACGGCCAGATCATCCAAGCCGCGCTCGAGATGCGCGGCGAGACCCTCAAACTGCTCTACAACGGCCAGCTGATCGACTTACCACCCGGCCTGCGGTTTCGTCCGGGCGAGCAGGTGTGGCTGCGGGCGAATCGCAACGCAGGTGGCTGGACCCTGCGCGCTGTCGATGCACGTGCCGCCAACGGCCCGACGCAAGCATCGCTACCGGCGCCTGCCAGCGCCGCCGACACTGGAATCTCGCGCCTGGCTGCATTGGCGCTGCGGCCGCCAATGTCGCCCAGCCTCCTTAACCTGTTTCAACCCGGTGTGATGAGCGGCCTGCTGCAATCATCCGGAGATCCGGCGCTGGCCTCGCTGTTTCAGAGCATGCAGCTATCGATGCGCGGGCTCACGCCTGGCGCCTTGCAGGGCGCGGTGCTGTCCTCTGGTTTCTGGCTCGAGGCGTTCCTCGGACGCGGCCAGCCCTCGCCATCGCCCGACACCAAAACCCTGCTGCGCAAAATGATCCGCGCACTGGCCGACAAAGAACCCGTGAAATCAGAGCAGCTGCGGCGTGCGGTGGATGACATCGAGTCGGCGCAGGTCGATTCATTAGCTGCTCAGAGCCGCGGCGAGTTGGCGTTTTCAATGGTGCTACCGTTCGTCGACGCGAATCCGGTAGAAATTAAATTCTTCCGGCCACCGCGCCGTCCCGGGCAGCAGAAAACCCCGTTCTCGGTCGATATTCATACCGAGAATGAAGAGCTCGGTGAGATCTGGCTAAAAACCTCGATTACCGAGGCCGCGCATGTTGACCTGATGATGTGGGCGCTCAAGGCATCGGTGGTGCGGCTGGCCAAGCGTCACAGCAATGCCCTGGGCGAGCGGTTGGCGTTTGCGGGCCTGACCATGGATTCGTTTCATGTGTTTCACTCAGCCCGCCCCAGCTTGCCAGATAGCTGGGCGCCACCGGGCGCGATGCTGGATGTGGTGGCATGAACCCGCGCAACCCTCGTAGCCGTGAAGCGGTGGCGCTGGCCTACGGTGATCGCGCCGCGCCGGTAGTCAAAGCCAAAGGACGTGATGAGCTGGCCGAGGCCATCATCGCCGAAGCCAAGCGGCAGGGGATTTACATCACGGAAGACAAAGAATTGGTCGCCGCCTTATCGCGCCTGGATCTGGAGCAGGAGATACCGCGTGACCTGTATGTTGCGGTGGCGGTGGTGCTGTCGTGGGCTTACTGGCTGCGCGGTATGAAGCCCGGTGACGAGCGATCCGAGAACCCGT
>JBEDGK010000202.1:0-12022 GCA_041174665.1 Pseudomonadota bacterium | reverse complement strand
CTACCACCCCGGTGATCCACCGGATGATCGCAGCCAGCGCCACGCCATGCGCCGAGGCTATGACCTTGCTGACCTGCGAGCGAGGCAGATCGTGCGTGATGATTTCGCGAATCATGATCTGCTGCTGGCGATGGACTGGGACAATCTGGCCCTGGCCGAGCAGTACTGCCCGCAGGAGTACCGAAAAAAACTACGACGACTGACCGAATTCTGCCGCCGTCATGACGCTGCTGTCGTACCTGACCCATACTATGGTGGTCACGATGGGTTCGAGCATGTGCTCGACCTGATTGAAGATGCCTGCGAGGGCCTGCTAGACCATCTCCGCAGGCGTATCCTGCTGCATCCTGCTGATATTTCCGGAGAGTCAACATGAGCCGCTCGCGAACGACTGTGATACTGATCTGCCTGATCGTCATCGCGCTGCTCCTGGGGACCCTGACCGCCACCGGCATACTGCACTGGGGTGACGAACCAAAGAAGAATTTTCAGAGCAAGGGCAAGCTGGAAGTGGTCTGCGAGGTTCAGGTGAGCCGTCTGAACGAAGGGCTGACCCAGCCTTTTGATGTGGACAAGATCACGATTCCGGCAGAGTTCGATTTCGAGGAAAAAACCGGGTGGTATACCGGTGAGTTCACGATTTCGAAAAATCGTAAAGGCACGCTGAAAGTCGAAGGGCCGGTGCTGGAAATCTACCGGCCTGCGATGTTCAAGCGCTACGGACTGATCGTGCTGGGCGAGCACGTGACGCTCGACCGCACCAATGGTGAGTTCAAGCAGTGGATTGATCTTGATGGCGAGAAGCGGCTGGACCTGATCACCGGACGCTGCAAGCGCACTACCAACGTGCCGTTCTGAATTTCACCAGGTCAGGCCCGGCATGGCGCGGCGCATCGCCTGTGCCAGTCCGTAGAGTCGCGGCAGCCCTGAACGTACGGCATTGCGCGTCCGCACCAGCCACGAGCTGTCGTCGCGATGCAGTATGACTTCCACCTGATTGACAACGATGCTCCTGCGCGATGCTTCCGAGCGCACATTCCACTGATACTGATGCGAGCGCGGAACGTAGTGCGCGGTGAATGAACGACGCGAGTAACGTGCATCTGTGGTCGGCAGACTGCCATGGATGATCATCGAATTCCACATCAGCATGTCGCCTTGTCTCAGCACAGGCGATAGACAATCCAGAGGTCCATGCCGAACAAAATCTGCCATGCGCGCCTTGTACTCGATGCTGTTTGGATCACACGACTCTCCCGGCACCTTCATCAGGTGGCTGCGCGGCAGCACGAAAAAACGGCCTGCCTCGGGGTGAATATCCTCGGCAGCGACCCAGATGCCGATCATCTGACCCGCCTGACCAGAGTCAATATAGTGTCCGTCGCGATGGGCCCACGTCGTCTGGTTACCATCGAAATACATGGTGTGCACTAGTCGTCCCACCTCACCGCATACAACCTGTACGGCCTGCTGTATGCGCGGATGAGTGAGCAAGTCTAGTCCTATGCAGCGAAATTCAGCATATTTTTTCTCGGACATATCCTGCAAATTCATGATCGGGTATTTCATGAAGCCGGTCTCGGTCAGCACATGGCGCTCGTAACGCCCCGATGCATGTCGCTCGAAAAAGCCCAAGCGATCTGGCAGCACCTCACGGCAAAATGCTTTCACACCTGAATCGCACAGCGCGGCGGGAACCGCATTACGCACAACGACATATCCCTCGCGCTCAAACCACTGACGAAAGTCGACAGGGTTCTCCAGCGAAGGATAAGATTCAGTCTCGCTTGTGCCGCGCGGATGCTGCAGTACCAGCTGCCGTGGCAGTGGTGGTGTGCGCTCGCGCTGCTTTGTCGATTTATTGGCTTTTAACACGTCCACTTCGCGCCTCCGACATTCGCTGATATGCGTTTTGAGCAGTCTAGTGAACGGTACATTGAGAATGCTTGCGAGTCCGCAAGCATCGATCACGAGCCTGTTGCCCGAGTCAGACCGGCCATCAGAACAAGTTTGCGTCTACAATCCCCATCTTGCGCGAAGTACTCCAAGAACAATTACACGCCGCGATGAATCACGACGCTACCGCCACTCCATTCGAGCACCGTCCTTTGGCGATCGCACTGACCGGCACGCTGTCGCTGGCCGTGGCCATGGGCATAGGGCGCTTCGCCTTTACGCCACTGATGCCGATGATGCTGCATGATGGTGTGCTGGATCTCGACAGTGCCAGCTGGCTGGCCAGCGCGAATTACGTCGGCTATCTGCTGGGTGCGTTGCTGTGCGCGGTTCAGCCCTCACTCTGGAAACGCAAGGGATGGACGGCATTATCCAGCTCCGTGATGGTGCGTGGAGGCTTGTCCCTGACCTGCGTGTTGACCGCAGCGATGGCGCTGCCGGTGCCGGCGGCTTGGCCGTGGCTGCGTTTTTTTGCGGGACTGGTGACCTCGTTTGCCTTCGTTTTCACCTCTAGTTGGTGTCTTGGCCATCTCTCGCGGCTGCAAGCACCCGCGGCTGGCGGCGTAGTCTACGCCGGGCCAGGCGTCGGCATTGCTAGCAGCGGCCTGCTGGCCGGCCTGATGGTGCAACTGGGTTGGCATGCGACTAGCGGATGGCTGGCATTGGCACTGCTGGCGACGATCATGACAGCAACAGTCTGGCGAGCGTTCGGTACGCCGGATGCGGTGATCGGATCGGTTGCATCGACCGACACGGGGGCGAGCGCATCGGGAAGCTTTACCGAAAAAGCGCTACTCACGCTTGCGTATGGCCTGTCGGGCTTTGGTTACATCATCACCGCGACCTTCTTACCGGTGATTGCGCGCACCGCGCTGCCTGACTCTGCGTGGCCAGATTTTTTCTGGCCGATGCTGGGTATCGGTGTCGCACTGGGTGCACTGCTCGCATCACGCATACCTTCGCATATTGATCAACGCATGCTGTTGGTGATCTGTTATCTAATGCAGTCGGCGGGAGTAGCACTCAGCAACTGGCTTCCTGATCTCGCCGGCTTTGCGATTGGCTCCATCCTGGTGGGTCTACCCTTCACCGCCATTACTTTTTTTGCGATGCAAGTGGGAAGGAAGCTGCATGCTCATGCACCGTCAGCCATCATCGGCTTGTTATCGGCGGCGTTCGGGCTGGGACAGATTGTCGGTCCACCGATGGCCGCTGCGCTGATTGCACGCGCCCCATCGACCGCTGCCGGTTTTTCATGGTCGCTGGATATCGCTGCCGTCTGTCTGCTGATCGGCGCGCTGATGTACTACGGCATGGCAAAGCGCTTTCCCGCCACAGATTGAACAATCAGCGGGCTTGCCGATCAGCGCGAGGTGGCCGGGGGATCGTTATAAAGCACCGTGATGCTGATGCGGCGGTTGCGGGGATCGGAGGGATCCTTGGGATTGAAAGGCGCGGTATCTGCCACGCCTTCCACCCGCTCAAAACGTGAGGATGGCATCCCAGCCTTTTCCAGCATGCGGCGGGTGGCCTCTGCACGTTCGATGGACAGCGACCAGTTGGTGCGCTCGCTGCCCGCAGTGAAAGGCGTACTGTCGGTATGTCCCTTGACCGAAAGTTTGTTGGGCATGGTCGCCACCGACTTCGCGACTTCATTGATCAGCGCCGATGCGCGTGGGCTCATGTTTGCGGTGCCGCTGCCAAACATCGAGAAGTTGGCCTTGTCGATAATCTCCACCCGCAAACCATCTCGCTCGCGTATGAAATTCACCTGGTTCTGCAAATCAGACAGTTGCGGGTTTTGCTGCAGCTTCGCTTTGATGTCCTGCTCAAGCTGATCAAGCTTCTCACGCTTGGCCTGTTCAGCAATTTGCTGTTTCAATTCTTCGCTGAGGTTCTCGCCGTACTTGGAGGTACTCGGCTTATCCTTCTCCGAGGAGCCCTGATCTTCGCCGGGGCCCGCTTCGGTGCGCGGCGTCACGCTCTCGATCATCTGAGCCTGTTTCGGCGGTCCTGGAATACCCTCGGGATCGATGACCGAGACCCCACCCAGCATGCCGTTGGCACCAGCGGTCTGCCCGAGGGCCGGTTCGCGGCGGTCGGAAGGCTGGAAATATTCAGCGATACCCTGGCGCTGATCTTCCGAGGTCGAACCTAGCAGCCACATCAACAGGAAGAACGCCATCATCGCCGTCATCATGTCGGCCAGCGCAATCTTCCATGCGCCACCGTGAGCACCGGCGTGGCCTTCTTCGACAACCTTTTTCCAAATAACAGGCGGTTCACCCGCAGGCGCTTCCGCCGGCGGGGCCTCCGCCGAGGGCGCACCCTCGGCAGGCTGTTCTTCGGGTTTCTTCTCTTCTTCCGCCATGGTCCTCGGGAATCAGGGCAATAATGCAATGAATCGGCACAAGTCGCGCCTACTGGAGTCAGGGCGGACAATTACTTTTCTGAAATATAAGCGAAAGCGGGTCAGGTGTCGACTCGCGCGGGGGCAAACGAGGGATGCTACGTCCGAGCTAGTGGCTGACCTCGAAATTGGCCATCCCCTCCAGCGCCTTCAGCATCGCGGAATGATCCCAGCCCTTGCCTCCGTGGGCAACGCAAGCCGAGAACAGCTGCTGGGCGGATGCGGTATTGGGCAGGGACAGGCCCAGGCTGCGCGCGGCGGACAGCGCCAGGTTGAGGTCTTTCTGGTGGAGCTCGATTCGAAAACCCGGATCAAAAGTGCGCTTAATCATGCGCTCGCCATGAACTTCAAGAATGCGCGAAGAGGCAAAACCGCCCATCAGTGCCTGTCGGACTTTGGCCGGATCGGCACCGGCGCGAGCGGCGAACAGCAGCGCCTCGGCCACGGCCTCGATGTTCAAAGCGACAATAATCTGGTTCGCCACTTTCGCGGTCTGACCATCGCCATGCCCGCCGACCAGCGTGATGTTCTTGCCCATCAGCTCGAACATGGGTTTCACTTTGTCGAAACCGGCGTCGGTACCGCCGATCATGATGGTCAGTGCGGCATTCTTTGCGCCCACCTCACCGCCAGACACCGGTGCGTCCAGATACTCACACCCCATGGCCGTAATGCGCTGCGCAAAGTCCTTGGTGGCAATCGGAGAGATGGAGCTCATGTCAACGACAGTCTTGCCCTTGGACAGACCTGAGGCAACGCCGTGTGCCCCGAACAGCACCAGCTCAACATCCGGCGTGTCGGGCAGCATCAGAAAAATGATGTCGGCCTGTTGGGCGACCTCGGCAGCATTCATGCACTGCATAGCGCCATCCTGCTGCAAATACTCAGGCGTCTTGCTGCGTGTGTGCGTGAACAGCTGATGTCCTGCCTTGAGCAGTTGATGCGCCATCGGCCCCCCCATGATGCCCAGTCCGATAAATCCGAGTTTTTGTTTTGTGCTCATCTGATTGTCTCTCGTGGTAGTGATGATCGAGCCTGAGCAGCCCATTGTCTGCTCATGAGCGGTTGCTTACATTATGTCACGAGAGAATTTACGGATATGCGCTCGAGTGGTCCGCGCTGAGGAGAATCAGTTCAAGGGGCCTCAAAGCGCATCGAGCTCAGAGCAGCTTCGACATCGCCCGCTCGGCTCGACGCACGTACTAGCAGCCAACCTGGGAGAGTGCTGACTACGCTTTGATTTAGTTGCGCAAGTTAGAGCACTCAGTTATTTTTCGAGTATCGAGTTTCCTTGTCAGAAATGATCAGCTTACTGTGTCACTTGATCGGAGGATCTTGAATGAACTGGCAACCTTATATCCGAGCCAGCTGGGAAATCGTGATGGAGTGCGAGAGCCGCAGCCAGCTGTTTCTGGATGAAGAGCTTGAGGCGTATCTGGTCCACATGATGGCTAGGAATTTTCGCAAACGGGATTTTCCGCCTGAGATCGTGTGCCTCGAATTCAGCCGAGCACGCAGTTCGGAAGATTTTCGCCAGATCGGCGATGGATGTCTGTTTGTCGATGCTTGGGATATACGGCGTGCAAAGCTGGTTAACCGCGATTATTATGAAAAAATGGGGCGGACCGCTTATGTATATGCTGCTTCTGTCGCGCGACCAATGGATCAGCTGCTGAATCGTCTGGCGCGGGAATTCAGCTTGCTGAGTCGTGTGCTCAGAGGCGTGAAGCCCTCTCATGTCTGAACACGACCAAACAGACTGAGAGCGTTCATATCCAGTGTACAGCCGTCATCGCCACTGAGACCGCTCATGCACGAGAGTTCGCTCTCTTGCGCAGCTTCATCAGCCAAGGCTGAACCTTACCTATAGTGACTAATGCTGTTCACCGCAATCATTCACGCGGTGGCCGGTAATTTGGCATGAAGGAAGGGAGACAGGATGCGTAATGCGGTCGTAGTGGGCAATAGCCTTCAGATACTAGGGCCGGTAATGCTGGCGATACGCAACTTCAGTCATGCGAACATCCATGTGATTGGCAACGACAGTACTCGATCCATTCGATGGTCTTTGTTGTGCGATCACTGGACGGGACATTCACTCTCTACGGACGAAGACCTTGAGTTACTGAGTATCCTGCAAAGCATCTGTGCCCGAGAACGTCCCGCAAGAATCATAGCTGTTGATTGCGAGGCAGCACGCGCGCTCAACCGATTACGCCCATTCCTGCCGGCTCCACTCGCCCCAATGCCAAGCAGCGACCATCTGACCATGCTCGAGGACAAATGGCAGTTTCATCGACTTTGTCAGCTAACGGGACTACCAACGCCGCTAACCCTCCGTTTTGACAACAAGCGGGCGCTTCGGTACGAGGTGCTCACCTCAATACTGGGCAAGACGTTCGTTATCAAACCAAGCAATATGGCAGGTTCACAAGGGGTACGCATCATACGTAATAAAGCCATGTTCGAATCGGAGATACTGACATCCGAAGACTATCAATTTAGCCCACTGCTGGTGCAGGAATACATTCCCGGTGAGGATATCGATATCAGCCTGCTGGCAGTAAAAGGCGAGGTGATGACGCTCGCTACTCAGCAGGTTGCAGGTTCCGTGGTACGTTTTGTTTCACAGCCGCAGATGGAAACGATGGCGACAACGCTCTGCGCCGCCGTGGGCTACGATGGTGTGATGCATATCGATGCCCGAATCGACCGTAGCACAGGCCGTATTTGGCTGATTGAATCGAATCCTCGTTTTTGGGCCTCGCTGACCGCAGCGTTGTGGTGTGGGCTGAATTTTGTGCAAGAGAGTCTGCGCCATGTGCGTGAGACTGAATATGGGGCGGGTCCGCTGCGGCTCGCCCAGGGTCGTGCCCACACGCGCTATCCGCTGCTTAGACAGGACAGCCTGCGCTGCCTGCTCTCGCGCGGCTCGCGCGGACGGCTACTACGGTGGTTGGTTCTGGACCCGTGGCGAATATCGCAGCTCACGCTCGATTTGTCAGGCCTTTTGCTAAGACGCGCTCGTGCAGTGATCCCACGCCTGCAGTGGTTGTCGTCGCCGTGGCGTGAGAAATTCTCGCGGCATAAGGTTTCCAAATGTAATTGACGCTGACACTCTCCAGGTGGCGGCCTAAGGTTCCAGGACGAACAGCCCTCTGAAAGCCACCGACATCCTGGAGACGCCATGATCGCCCCTTTGCCCCGAACACCCATTTACTCAGTGCTGCTGCTGGCTTTTGCTCCCCTGCTTGGTCATGCACAATCTCAGGAAATGGGCCGCGTCATTTCCAGCACACCTGTGGTCACGCAGGTCGCTGCGCCGCAACAAGTTTGCAACCAAGGCCAGGTCATTACTGCCGCGCCCAAGTCAGGGGCGGGCGCTCTGATCGGTGCAATCGCTGGTGGCGCCATAGGCAGCCAGATTGGTGGCGGATCAGGCCGCGCGCTGGCCACGGCCGTCGGCGTGATCGGCGGCGCCATCGCGGGTGACAGCGCGGAGTCTGCGCCTGCCCCGGTCTACCAAACGGTAAACCACTGCATGCAGCAGCTCGCTTATGAGAACCGGATCACTGCTTACAACGTAGTCTATGAATATGCTGGCAAGCAGTACAGCATTCAGCTGCCGAACGATCCCGGGCCTTATGTTCCGCTTCGCATCACCCCAGCAGTTGTCGCGGCGCCTGCAGCGGTGGTCTCTCCTCCCTCCGTTTCCTCTACAGTAATCAGCCAGCCGGTCGTGGTGACTTCCGCTTATCCGGTAGCTTATCCGCCGGTGTATTACGCGCCTCCGGTCTACTACGGACAGCCCAACATATCGTTTCAGTGGGGCTATGGCGGTGGCTGGGGCGGGCACCACCACCGGCGTTACCACCCCTGGCGCTGATATCACCGTCGGCCAGCTGGCAAATCTCGTTTTTCTCAAGCCGCTTACGGCCAAAGCAGCCGGGGCACCCGTATACTTGCGGTGCCACGGGGTTCGGTCGCTGTGCCGCTTGCAACCCGTGACTCCGATCATCCGCTGAATGCGGTCGATCAGACACCACCCCAAAAAGACAAAAACAATAACGATGAACAATAACAAAAACATCGGCGTCATCGGCGCAGGCTCCATGGGTATGGCCATGGCGCTCAACCTTCAGGACAAAGGCTATCAGGTCGCCATCCGGGACATCCGCTCTGAAATAGAGACCATTGCCCGTCATAGCGGACTCACCGTGTGTTCCAGCCCTGCGGCCATCGCCGAGCATGCGGATTTCATTATCATCATGGTCGTCAATGCGAAGCAAACCACCGAGGTACTGTTTGGTGATCACGGCATCGTATCTGCGAGTGGCGCCGGCAAGACCGTACTGCTATGTCCCACCATCGCGCCAGAAGACACGGAAACGATTGCCCAGAAGCTTAAAGCTGCGGGTTTTGATGTGCTCGACGGCCCGGTATCAGGTGGACCAGTGCGCGCGCGAAATGGCACGATGAGCCTGATGCTCGCCGGTGATGCAAAGGTCATCGCTCGGCACGAGGTCCTGCTCAGTGACATCTCCAGTCGCCTGTTCCGTCTTGGCGAGCGCATCGGCGATGGTGCGCGCTACAAACTCGTCAACAATCTGGTGGCTGGCATGAACCTGATCGCTTCTTCGTCAGCGGTCGCGCTGGGTATGAAGATGGGGCTGGATCCGCACACGCTGGTGTCGCTGATGAGTGCCTCCAGCGGGCAATCGATGATGCTGGAAGACCGCCTGACCCGCGCAATTACGGACGACTACGCACCACGCGCCTATGCGTACATCTTGACCAAGGACGTCGCATTGGGGCTGGACATGGCAGAATCCGCAAAAGTCGATATGCCGATGGCCCGGCATGCGCTGGACATATTCACTGCGACACTGGCGCGCGGCCACGATGAGCTCGACGATGCCGCCGTCCTGAAGACCCTGCTCGAATAAAATATACCTTAGACCCTCACAAGTTGTTCCATACCCCCGATAAAAACAAAGGAGACAAGCATGGAAAGACGCAAATTCATTCAGGCCGCCGGCGGCGCAGCGGCGGCGGCAATCGCCACACCAACGATGGCCGCTGATATGCCCACCCTGAACTGGCGCCTGGCATCCAGTTTCCCGAAATCGATCGACACCTTATATGGCGGCGTCGAATTCTTTGCCAAGCGGGTCGGTGAGCTGACTGGCGGCAAATTCACGATCCGCCCGTTCCCAGCGGGCGAATTGGTTCCCGGTCTTCAGGTGCTGGATGCAGTGCAAAACGGCACGATAGAAATGGGACACACTGCGCTCTACTTCTACTTTGGCAAAGATCCCGCATTCACCTTCCATACCTGTGGCCCCTTTGGTCTCAGTTCGCGTCAGCAGATGGCCTGGTATGACGCCGGCGGCGGCCGCGAGCTCTACCAAGAATTCTTCAAGTCTTACGGTATCGTTGATTTCCCCGCTGGGAATACAGGCGGTCAGATGGGTGGCTGGTTCCGAAAAGAGATCAAGAGCGTTGAAGACCTATCAGGCCTGAAGATGCGTGTCGGCGGCTTCGCCGGACGCATCTTGCAAAAGCTGGGCGTGGTACCGCAGCAGATTGCACCGGGCGACATCTATCCCGCGCTAGAGAAAGGGACGATCGATGCTGCAGAATTCGTTGGTCCCTATGACGATGAAAAACTCGGCTTCGACCGAGTTGCACCTTATTACTACTCTCCGGGGTGGTGGGAAACTGGCTCACACCTCTCCATTATCATTGGCTCCAAGCTTTGGGAAGGCCTGCCGCCGATTTACAAGGCAGCAGTTACCGCAGCCTCTTACGAGGCGAATGTGCACGTTCAGGCCAATTACGATGTGCGCAATCCGCAGGCACTGGCGCGCCTGCTCAAACGTGGTGTCAAACTGCGCGCCTTCCCGAACCCCGTCATGGATGCATGTCTGAAGGCCGCAAGAGAGGTTATGGACGCTGAAGCCGAGAAGAATCCGGCATTCAAGAAAATCTATGACCACTATCGCCGCTTCCAGATCCAGCAGAACCAGTGGTACTCGGTGGTCGAGGCAAGGATTCAGAACTATCTGATTAACGCAACGCAATCTTCAGGAAAATCCTGATCGCATAAGCCATCATTGGATGGCGGCGGGCCCGCATATCGCCTGCCGCCAACGCGGACAAGAACAAGGACAAGACATGCGTTTGAAAGGAAAGACCGCGCTAATCACAGCGGCCGGACAAGGGATAGGCTACGCAAGCGCAGTTGCCATGGCAAAAGAGGGCGCAACCGTCTGGGCTACGGATGTCAACCCTGCTTTGCTGGATAAATTCAAAGGTATCGCCAATATACACACAGCAGCGCTGGATGTGATGGACAAGAGCGCAGTACAGTCAGTCACCGAAAATATTCCGGTCATTGATGTACTGTTCAATTGCGCGGGCTTTGTTCACGCAGGCACTGTGATGGACGCGAGCGACGAGGATTGGCATTTTGCATTTGATCTGAATGTGCGCTCGCAATTCTGGATGATCCAGGCCGCCCTGCCCAAAATGCTGGCCAATAAAAAAGGCAGCATCATCAATATGGCCAGCATTGCCTCCAGTGTACGCGGCCTGCCAAACCGTTTCGTATACGGCGCGAGCAAAGCAGCCGTCATTGGGCTGACGAAGGCCATCGCTGCGGACTATGTGACGCACGGTATACGCTGCAATGCAGTTTGCCCAGGCACCGTCGATACGCCATCGCTGCAGGACAGGATCAATGCTTATGCTGATCCTGCGGAAGCCAGGAAAAATTTTATATCACGCCAGCCTATGGGCCGACTGGCGACAGCAGAAGAAATCGCCCCCGTCATCACTTTTCTGGCTTCCGATGAGTCGTCATTCAGCACTGGCAATGTCTACTCCGTTGATGGGGGCATGACTATCTAATCTGTGTACCGGGACGTCGTGTGCAGCGCTGATCTATACTGCGGCGCTGAAGAGTTGCAAGGATTCATCAGTGGCGGTCATCGCTAAACATACTTTCCAGTGAAACCGCTGACAAAACGGCGTCTGTCCAATGACCGAGCTCATTTTCTTCCGCTTGTGCGAGGCGCTCGTGCACCCAGTCCGGCAATTCACCAAAACGTAGCTGCAACTGTCTTTCCAGTAATTGGATTTTTCCCACAACACGGCCCTGCTGCATGCCCGCCTGCATGCCCTGCTGCATACCCTGCTGCATACCCTGCTGCATGCCCTGCTGCATGCCCGCCTGCATACCCTCTTCTTTCGCCAGTTGCTCTATCGACGTGATGTAAACCATCTTCGATTCCTCCTCCAGTGTGTTCAGATCCTGCCTTAACTGAGCCTGCAAATCCTTGGGCTTCGCATCATCCAGTCAATCACCCGGAATAGATCGATCACCTGCTGCCGATCAAATCCCCGCCGGTACAAACCCTGCACCAGCTGCCACTTGGCCAGATGGCGCGCTCGGGCATCCTCCTTGGTCTCTCGCGTGGCCAGGTGCGCAAGCGTCACCACCGCAAACGGATTACTGCTGTCGACCAGCCTGCTCTGCTCAGCTGACCAGTCCAGCAGCTTGGCCACAGGAAAACGCAGCGCCAGCTCGCAGCCACAGCTTTCATAACGAAAGACCTCCGGTCGCCAGTTCGCCCGCTCATCAGCTAAAACCGC
>JBEDGK010000201.1:0-10750 GCA_041174665.1 Pseudomonadota bacterium | reverse complement strand
GACCTGCTCTCGGCCAACGCGCAGATCTTCACCGCCCAGGGCAAGGCGCTCAACGCCGTGGCCTCGCGCGACGTGCGCGTGCTGGTCGTGGGCAACCCGGCCAACACCAACGCCTGGATCGCGATGAAGAGCGCGCCGGACCTGCCGCGCGAGAACTTCACCGCCATGCTGCGCCTTGACCATAACCGCGCGCTATCGCAGATTGCTGCCAAGACGGGCAAACCGGTCGCATCGATCGAAAAGCTCTGCGTCTGGGGCAACCACTCGCCCACGATGTACGCCGACTATCGCTTCGCGACCATTGATGGCAAATCAGTCAAAGACATGATCAATGACGATGCCTGGAACCGTGACACTTTCTTGCCGACCGTCGGCAAGCGTGGTGCGGCAATCATCGAAGCTCGCGGTCTGTCGTCGGCCTCCTCAGCGGCGAATGCGGCGATCGATCACATGCGTGACTGGGTGCTGGGTACCCATGGCAAATGGACCACGATGGGCATTCCCTCGGACGGCTCGTACGGCATACCCAAGGAGGTGATGTTCGGCTTCCCTGTCACCACCGAGCATGGCGAATACAAGATTGTTCAGGGGCTGGACATCGATGCGTTCTCGCAGGAACGCATCAACCTCACGCTCAAGGAACTCAACGAAGAGCGCGACGGCGTCAAACATCTGCTGCCGTAACGACCCACCAGATCCATGAGCGGGCCGGTGGCCTGCTCATGTCCCGACAGACGCTGCACCCTGCCCCGCAACGCATGCATCCTTCCGAGGTTCTGTTCCAAGGCAAACACCGGCCGGTTAGCCTGCCGGTCTGCGATCACTATGCCGGTTCCGAGAAGCTGATGCGCAAATCGCTGACGCTGCAGCAGGAACTCGGTCCTGTGCTGGACCTGACGTTTGATTGCGAGGACGGCGCCGCCGTGGGCAATGAGGCCGCGCATGCGCGCCTGATTGGCGAACTCATTGCCGGTGCAGAGAACCGATTTGATCGCATAGGCGTGCGGGTGCACGACGTCGGCAGTCCGTATTTCGAACAAGACGTCGCGACCCTCTGCGCACTCGCCGCCCGTCGTCTCGCGTACATGGTGATCCCCAAGATCGACAGCCGCGATCAGTTGGAGGCCGCAGTGGCGTTGGTGTCTCGGCACGCATCCGCTGCTGGCCGGCCGGATTTGCCCTTGCACTTGCTGATCGAGACACACCACGCACTGCACCGGGTGTGGGAGATCGCCGAACATCCTGCGGTCGAATGCCTGTCCTTCGGCATCATGGATTTCGTCTCTGCCCATTATGGCGGCATTCCCAGCGAGGCCATGCTCAGCCCAGCCCAGTTCAGCCATCCGCTGATTTCCCGTGCAAAACTGGAAATTTCTGCAGCCTGTCATGCCAATGGCAAAGTCCCGTCGCATAATGTGTGCACCGAGATCCGAGATTTGTCTGTCGTGGCCAGTGATGCAACGCTCGCAAGCCGCCAGTTCGGATATCAGCGCATGTGGAGTATCCATCCCGACCAGATCAGGCACATACTGGCAGCATTCGCGCCCGAAGCCGGCGAGATCGAGGACGCGATAGCGATATTGTCTGCCGCGAAAGACAAGGACTGGGGACCCATCAGACACAAGAGTAAGCTGCACGACCGCGCCAGTTATCGCTACTACTGGACCGTGCTGCAGCGTGCAAGGCAAACCGGGCAGATGCTGCCGAAGGAGGCGGACGGTCTGCTCTAGTCGTTAATGACGTGAGGGAGGCCGTATGCGAACACTGATTTCCGTATTCATCGTCATGATCCTCTTCTCGGGTCATGCACAGGCAGCGCGGACCGACATGGTCTGCGAGCTAGGGCAGCCGTTGTCGGTGACAGGAGACCACCGGTTGGACAACGTGATCGAGGTGGTCTGGCGCGGCCGGGCATACACGATGGAACGAGTACGCACCTCGACTGGCGCGCATCGCTTTGAAGATCTGCAGAGCGGACTGGTCTGGATCGGTATCCCGGCCAAAGCCATGCTGCTCGACAGCCGTCGCGGTGCACCGGTTGTCAGTGAATGTAAAGTGGCGATCGCCACTGCGCCGAGACGCTGATAACGCTCGACGCACATCAGCAGGCCGAGCGGCCTGCCGGAACAGAATTTTTTTGGATTTGAAAAACAAGGAGAGCAAATGTCGCACAACACGCTAAACACGCTCAAGGAATTCAAGGTGTCGGGCGCCAAGAAAGGCAAGTTCTATTCGCTGCCAGCGCTGCAAAAAGCCACCGGTGCCAAGATTGACCGCCTGCCGGTATCGATCCGCATCGTGCTCGAGTCCGTACTGCGTAATTGCGACGGCAAGAAAGTCACCGAAGCGCACGTGCAACAGCTGGCCAACTGGAAGCCTAATGCGGCCCGCACCGATGAAATTCCTTTTGTGGTGGCCCGCGTCGTGCTGCAAGACTTCACCGGCGTGCCCCTGCTGGCCGACCTCGCCGCGATGCGCGGCGTCGCCTCCAAGATGGGCAAAAATCCGAAGAACATCGAGCCGCTGGTACCTGTCGACCTCGTGGTCGATCACTCGGTGCAGATCGATCACTTCCGCGAGAAGAATGCGCTGGATCTGAACATGAAACTGGAATTCCAGCGCAATAACGAGCGCTATCAGTTCATGAAATGGGGCATGCAGGCCTTCGACACCTTCGGTGTTGTCCCTCCGGGCTTTGGCATCGTTCACCAGGTCAACCTCGAATACCTCGCGCGCGGCGTGCATGAGCGCAGCGGCGTCTACTACCCGGATACGCTGGTCGGCACCGATTCGCACACCACCATGATCAACGGTATCGGTGTCGTCGGCTGGGGCGTGGGCGGCATCGAAGCCGAAGCCGGTATGCTCGGTCAGCCGGTGTATTTCCTGACACCCGATGTGGTGGGCGTCAACCTCACCGGCGTGCTGCGCGAAGGCGTCACCGCGACCGACCTCGTGCTAACCATCACCGAAATGCTGCGCAAGGAAAAAGTTGTGGGCAAGTTCGTTGAATTTTTTGGTGAAGGCACCGAGACCCTGTCCCTTACCGATCGCGCGACGATCGCGAACATGGCGCCCGAGTACGGCGCAACGATGGGTTTTTTCCCGGTCGACGAAGCCACCATCGACTACTTTCACGGCACCGGTCGCACCAAGGCCGAGATCGATGCGTTCGAATCCTACTTCAAGGCACAGGGCCTGTTCGGCATTCCGAAAGCCGGCGAGATCGACTACACCAAGGTGCTGAAGCTCGATTTGTCGAGCGTCGCGCCCTCACTCGCCGGCCCCAAGCGTCCGCAGGACCGTATCGAAATCGGCCACGTGAAAAACACCTTCAAAGAGCTGTTCGCCAAACCGGTGGCAGAAAACGGCTTCAATAAAAAAGCCGAAGACCTCGACGCCGAGTACACCACCTCGGATGGCGTGAAGCTGCATAACGGCGATGTGCTGATCGCAGCGATCACCTCATGCACGAACACGTCCAACCCCAGCGTGCTGCTGGCAGCCGGCCTGCTGGCCAAGAAGGCCGTTCATCTCGGCCTGTCTGTGCCCAGGCACATCAAGACCTCGCTTGCTCCAGGATCGCGCGTCGTCACCAAATACCTCGAAGCCGCCGGTCTGCTGCCCTACCTTGAAGAGTTGGGTTTCGGCGTCACTGCGTATGGCTGCACCACCTGTATCGGCAATGCCGGTGATCTGACACCGGCGATGAATGACGCGATCGTCAAGAATGACGTCGTAGCGGCAGCCGTGTTATCGGGTAACCGTAACTTCGAGGCGCGCATTCATCCAAACATCCGCGCGAACTTCCTCGCGTCTCCACCGCTGGTGGTTGCCTATGCGATCGCCGGCAATGTGACCGTCGATTTGATGACCCAGCCGCTTGGCAAGGACAAGAAAGGTCGCGATGTCTACATCGGCGATATCTGGCCGACCAGCGCCGAGATCAACAAGCTGATGAAGTATGCGATGAACGCGAAAACCTTCAAGGCCAACTATGCCGATGTCAAAGGTGCGCCCGGCAAACTGTGGGAAGACATCAAGGGTGTCGCACAAGGACAGGTCTACAACTGGCCCAAATCCACCTATATCGCCGAGCCACCGTTTTTTGAAGACTTTGCGATGCAGCCCAAGGCAGCCGCCACCGGCATCTCGGGTGCGCGCGCGCTGGGTGTGTTTGGCGATTCGATCACGACTGATCACATCTCGCCCGCTGGCTCGATCAAAGAATCCAGCCCTGCCGGCAAATGGCTACAGTCGAACGGCGTGCTGAAGGCCGACTTCAATTCATATGGCTCACGTCGCGGCAATCACGAGATCATGATGCGCGGCACCTTCGCCAATGTGCGTATCAAAAATCTGATGATCCCGGCTCAGCCAGACGGTTCGCGTGTCGAGGGCGGCATCACCATTCATCAGCCTAGCGGCGAAGAGATGTCCATCTATGACGCCGCGATGAAATACATCAACAACAATGTGCCGACCATGATCTTCGCCGGCGAAGAGTACGGCACCGGTTCATCGCGTGACTGGGCCGCCAAAGGTACGCAGCTACTGGGCGTAAAAGCCGTCGTCGCGCGCTCGTTCGAGCGTATTCATCGCTCCAACCTGGTAGGCATGGGCGTGCTGCCGCTGCAGTTCATCGGCAACGACAGTGTGCAGTCGCTGAACATCACTGGCAACGAGAGCTTCGACCTGCTCGGTCTGGAGCATGACATCAAGCCACAGCAGGAAGTCACGCTGGTGATCAAGCGTGCGAATGGCCAGAGCCAGCAAGTGAAGCTCTTGCTGCGCATTGACACGCCGATCGAGGTTGACTACTACCGTCACGGCGGCATCCTGCCCTTCGTGCTGCGCCAGTTGCTGGCGGCGTAAAGCGGCTGACCTGACGCTGTCCGGCTTTTTTCAGCCGGACAGCAAGCATCGCCACTGAGCGACCCATTTTCATCCGGAGACAACTATGTGGAAAATTCTTGTTGCATTCATCGTCTTCGCCGCAATCGCGCTGACCGTCGTGTTCAAAATGGGTGACAAGGCCGATTTGGCAGGTGAGGCAGGCGGCCATACCGAAGAACATTCATCCGCGCCTGCAACGCCGGCAACGCCCGCTGCTGCAGACACGGCGGCTCAACCAGCGGCGGCGCCGGTCGCAGCACCTACGACGGCAGAAGAAAAAAAATAAGGCCTGAACTCGTTCTCATGCGCCGCAACCTTAAAACTCCGACCCGTAAATTCACCGCCGACAGCCAGAATCTGGCTTCGTTGGCGCAATCGCTCGCGCAATCAGGCAGTCGGCTGGAACGTCGCTACTGGGAACGTCGGCTCGACCTCTCCTTGCAAAAAATGCTTAGCCAGCATCAGCAGCAGGCGATAGACAGCGCGCTCGATCATCTGTTCCATACGGATCTCACGGGCTACGATGTGCTGCTCGATGGCGTTGAAACAGCCAGCTCGAGCTGCACTATCGAGCACGAAGGCAAGGCCTATGACGGTTTGCTGGTTGCGGTACCCGTGATCGCCTGGACGCGCTTCTCCATCCCCTCCGGGCCCATCTCAGGCGAGCAGCTCAATGCCCTTTTCGCGCATCTTCACGGACATGTGCTTGCGCACGATGCGCGTGCCGCACTGGCGCCTGCGCTGCTGTCGATCGACCAGCTGCCGCGCAGCTACTGCGACACTTACCTGCTCACCCGGCGAATGGTCGACGCGGCCCTCACCGGCAAATCGCTGCAACTCCCCTCTGAGCTACCCGACACCGTGCCCTTCCTTGCCGATACCCGCTACCTTCTGATGGCCGTCGCTGCCGAATCGTCCCAGCCTCTGCTGCGCTGGGAAGAAGAAGCGTCTGGCGTGAATGCGCAGACCGGCAGACGCGCCGCGCTAGCTCACTGGCAGGCGCAGGCTGGCCCCAATGTTCAGCCCATGCTTCCCGGATGCGGCATCGAGCTGCTCCTGCCAGACGCGTACTACGTTGCCTGCCGCGAAGCCGACAAGGCCGTGCGCGCTGTCTCCCTGCGCGCCGCAGTGCATTACCTGACCAATAACCTTGGGGTCGAGGCCAATGCGCTATCGGCTATCATCGCAGCCGTCGGCGATCCGGCCAACGGCATGAGAATCGACGAATATCGGATCAGCTTCAGCTCGGGCAGCCACACTGATGTCTACTATGGTGTGGTCTGGCCCTTGTATGATGAAGAGAGCGCTGATGACGATCTACAGGTAGATCTGCTCCGTCGCCCCGGTCAGCCAGCGCCGCTATCGCCTTTGCAGCACATCGTCACTGCACTTCGCGAAGCGGGTGTCACTCGCATTCAAAACAGCGAGAACGTTTTTTCACCAGAGTTTTGCGACGATTGCGGCTCGCCACTGTTTTGTGACGCGTCGGACGACATGGTGCATGCCGAGATGCCAGAAGATTCTGGCCATAACACGGGACATCTGCACTGACGCTATCTGCCCGAGCGATTCATTCGCTGTACCCGCGTGCTGGGCCCGGATTGCGACAAGTCAGCACAGGTGAAGAGAAGAAGAGTGCTCAACTTTGTTATAATTGCAGGCTAGTCGGGGCGTAGCGCAGCCTGGTAGCGCACTTGCATGGGGTGCAAGGGGTCGCGAGTTCGAATCCCGCCGCCCCGACCATTAGGTTCGATTCCGAATCAACCAAACTATCAAAGGGTCGAGCTTATCGCTTGGCCCTTTTCCTTTTCAGACGTCAGAATCCCACCTCCCTGATCAGCGTACTCATCATCCGAGCAGGCAGCTGCAGCAAGGCGTCGATACTGTCGCCCTCTATCGCGACCGTACCCCGCTGAATTTGAGTGATCGGCATGGGTTGCTCAGGCTGCAAGCGGATTCGATAACGCGATTCATGCAAAATCAATTCACCAGACTCCATTTTCGTTGCTGGCAACGGGCCGCCATAGGCAGAGGCCAGCATGGGTATCGTCAGCGAGCGTGATGTGGCGGTATCAAGCTCGACTACCTTGGCGCGCACCAGGCCGAGCTCGGGGTTTTCCGGATAGAAGACCGCCGAGGCGCCCATTCGTACACGATGAATGGTGGCTTCACTCACATAGGCTGTGATCAAACCCTCGTTTTCAGACACCACGCGCATGAGTGTCTCTCGCGATCTCACCCACCGACCCGGGATCGCTTCGGGAAGCATATCGCGAACCACGCCATCGCCTTGGGCACGCAGTCGAAGCAGCTTGGACTCACTGAGCGACAATTTTTCCGTCGCCGACAACTGGGAAATCTGGCTCTGTATCGCGCCGATGCGCTCGCGCGAATTAACATTGGCAACAGTACGTTGAAGTTCCTCCACCAATGCATTCCTCGAAATGGCTGCAGTATCGCGCCTCAGCAAAGCTTCGGGCGAAACAACGATAGCCAGCTCTTGGCCTTGCTTGCAGTGCTCACCATTTTGTACACTGACCTGTACCAGCAATCCGGTACCAGGTGTTTGAATCAGATACTCGTTTTTGGCTGTCAGTACGGCAGGCGACTTGATCGTGGTTGCCAAGGTCCAAAGCCAAAACAATAAAAATCCAACGACCACCAGGGCAACCAGCGCATGCCACCGGGGACGGATGTCGGGTAGCCTGTTTTTCAAAGAAGCCCCTTCTCGATACAGGGGGAGTGCCACGAACCAGACCAGCTCGACCACCATCAAAAACAGACCGAGCGCCTTAAAAAAATAGTGATAGACAAGCACGGCGATCGCCACAAAGACGATCATCCGGTAGCACCAGGTGAATGTCGAAAAAGCAGTCAGCCAGCGCTTGGCTGAATCCTTGAGATAAGGCTCTGGATCAGGATCGTCGATACCCAGAAAATAGGCGCGAAACCGCTGCCGGGCCAAGGCGCCGCCTCGCTCATGCAAATTCTGGATATCCACCGCATCCGACAGAATGTAGTAACCATCAAAACGGAAAAACGGGCTGGCATTCAGCCCCAGTGCTATCAGCCATCCCACAAAAGCCAGAGAAAACAATGCGCTTCGGACAACGCCGTCGGGCGTGATCGCCCACAAAAAAGTAGCGATGAGTGCCAGCGAGAATTCGCTGATCATGCCTGCCGCCGCTATCGCCAGACGATGGTGCTTGTCATACAAACGCCAGCTGTCGCTGGTGTCTGTGTACAGCATGGGATACATCACGACGAGAGCTACCCCGATCGCTGGCACACGTACGCCATAACGCCTCGCAGTAATCGCATGTCCAAACTCATGAAACACTTTACTGAAGATACCTGCTGCACCCACCATCAGCAGACCATCCCAGGAAAACGAATAATCAACATGCGCTGCCAGCTCGCTCCAGTGCTGAAAAATCAAATGCACATCGATGACCGCCAGCGCGATCATCAACCCGAGCATGCGGACCGAAAATATCCACTGCGTGCGGGCTACCAACCAGTCGAGCAGTGGTTCAGGATTGAGCAATGGCACCCTGAAAAACAAATAACCATGCAGCAGCTTGCCCCACAGCCCGTGCGTATTCTTGAGACGTTTTTTCCGTAAAAAATCACGGATACCTCCCTCGGGTAACAGTAACTCGTTATCCTGCAGGAAGGCAATCAATGGCAGCAGTTGCTCTGGCTCGACCTCGGTCTCCAGGGTCTCGCTCAGCATTGCTGCAAGTGCGTCTAACGTGAGCCCGTCGGACCACGCCGAGAGCGCCGCAAACTCAAACGGACCCACATCAAAAAAACGGTTACGGGCCGGGTCTCGAATGCGCCAGGTGCGGCCGATGTTATCGAGTACTGGCCCGGGGAGTAACTCCAGATCCTGTCGCAAGCGCGGTAGCTGAACCTGTTGCTGTGGTGTCGACGGCGCGATAAGACCTGCTGAGTCAAAGTCGGAAGCGATGACCGTATTCGCGACTGTGTTCATGGCTCTGGCCTCACCAGCCGATCAGGCGGCGCATTGCCCGGATAGGCTTGCGCAATATGACGTAACCCAAGGGACGATAGTCGCCGTAGATACGGGCCACGCCCTTAAGACCAATACGCGGCACGGGTTCGCCCGGGTTCAGACTCGCACGCATCTGAAAGGCCAAATTCCCCTCATGGGTCAGCACAGCTTCATAAGAGCTCTCGATAACGGTGCCGCTGTGGCTGCTCAACGGGTCGATATCGAGATGTAATCTCACTTCGGGGTGTGCATCCAGTGGTATTGCCTCATCGGGTGGAAGATACAGCGTGATCCAAACCTTGTCCGGGTTCGCCAGCATCATGATGCGCTCGCCACTCTGCACTGGTCTGCCGACCCATTCCTCTGCGTCGGTAAAAATAGCTACGCCTGTCCTGATTGCGTGAATTTCCAACCGGTGGGCCAGCTCCTCCAGGTATCGTGATTCAGCTGCTTTCTCGGCGACTTTGGCGCGCAATGTTCGCAACTCGGCTCGGGCAAGCTCATCACTGAAAGACTTGCCTGTGGCACGCTCCAGATCAGCCTGTGCCACACCAATATTCTGTCGCGCGACAGCGAGCCTGTTGCGCACGATCGCACCGTCATAACGGACCAATGATTCTCCAGCTGTCACTGCCTGATTGGGGCGTACCAGAATACGTTCAATCACACCGTCCTGGGTCGCACTGACAGGAGTCGCCTCCCGCGCGGTAATCTCCGCGCTGGCAGTGGCAGACATGCGAACTGGAATGAACAACACCGCCGACGCTGCGATCAGGATGGCCCATTTAACGATCTGACGCGGTCGCAAAATGGTCTTGAGCAGTGCGCCTGTGCTTCGCCGGCGCCAGCGCTCACACAGCCGGGTCAGCGAGCCCACGTACCTTGCCAGCCGCGCTATCTCTTCCTGACTGAATTGGCCGGACCGCGATACGAACAGCCCACCTAGGAGCTCGCGGTTGCTCGTCACGAGCTTGGCATGCAGCGCATCTTCCAACAAGTAAATGGAGCGCTCCGATTGCAGACGAGGATTGTCAAATTCCTCGGGAACGGCCTCGATGACCATATCAGTATCTGGCTGCGTTCCGACTACCTGAGCAGCAGATTCGAACCAGTGCGTGAAATCGATATTACGTTCGACAGACGACAAGCCAGAGATCGCCATCACCCGTGGCTTGCCCAATCCTCCAACCATCCACAACACAGCTTGCTCGGCACCGATCAGCGAGGCCATCGCGTTTACCGCGATAAGATGCAATTCTTCCAAGGAAGCCGCCGAGACGAGCATCTCGAGTTCTTCTGCAATCAGTCTGTCTTCACTGATCTCTCTCATGGCCAAAGGCTTATTCACTGGTAGATAGGCGAGTCAAGGGCCGCAGGTTCGCCTGCGTAACCCTGAACCGACCGGGCTTGATACGGACTCTACTGACCGCTGCCCTGAGTACCCTCTGGCGCAGGTGTCGGCGATGAGTCAACTGCAGGCTCCGCAGCTCTGCGTTTCTTGGAGCGCTTGCCCCCGGCCGTGTCACGGCGATTCCGCCCCTCACGCTCAAGGTAGGCTTCTTGAGCTCGAATACTGTCTTCGCTCGCAGCCATGAAATCAGGCGCATCGCCATCCAGAATAATTACAGGCTGACGCCGCTGACGTTCTCTGGTCTTCATCTCCTGCCAGGCTTTGTAATCGGCTTCTGCTTGCGCCTTGGCCTCGGCGATTTCGCTCTCGCTGGGCATCAGCGCCGCTTGCTCGGCCGCACGCTGCTTTGCTTGCGCATCGGCTGCGGCCTTGGCCTCGGATTTTTGCTGCTCTTGCTGGCGCTTGCGCTCATCGGCTTTCGCTTT
>JBEDGK010000200.1:0-2808 GCA_041174665.1 Pseudomonadota bacterium | reverse complement strand
GTGAAGCAGACCAGACAGTCGCTGGCGTGCGTTGCACGCGGGAGGAAGGTCCGGACTCCACAGAGCAGGGTGACGGCTAACGGCCGTCCGTCGTGAGGCGAGGAACAGGGCCACAGAGACGAGCGTATTCAGTTACGGTGAAACGCGGTAACCTCCACCCGGAGCAATTCCAAATAGGCATGCGATGACGTGGCTCGCCGAGCATGCGGGTAGGAAGCTTGAGCGCCGGAGCAATCCGGCGCCTAGAGGAATGACTGTCATGGCAGCGCAAGCTGTTACACAGAATCCGGCCTATCGGTCTGCTTCACATTCAGTGCTTGCCCGGCTCGTTCGGCTTGCCACGATCACCGGGTCGTTGCGCTATCGTTTCCTGAACACCCGATTGGGCTGATAATCGAGTTGCTCTATCCACTGGCAGATCTTGCTGATCATTTCCGGTTTCGGCAAACGATCAAACTCTTCGTATTTCGACAGCGCCGATGGACTGATGCCCAACTGCTCTGCCACATCCTTGTTTCTCATGCCGCGCGATTGCCTCAGATGCTTGAGCTGCGCGAGTGTGTTGCGTGTATCTTCCGGGATGGCGAGTGTCATGGTCTTCCCTCCTGAGATCGTAAAACTTCTGTCTCATGGGAAAGACTACTCCTGTGCAACGCCCAAACCGCCGATTCATCAGCAGATTGCCCGACTATTCAGTCCGCGGGCGCGCGGGTAGTGGTTTGGGCTGCATGGTAGGTATTGCAGTCCAAGCGTCTCGCGCACGCAGCCGTGTGAGACGCTGTCGTGGAGCGCGGCTCCATAGCGCATGGTCTGCGTTGTTTGATTTACAGAAAACTGATCAAGCGAAGTTTCAGGCAGAAGTCGCCCACTTGCCGGTTCGCGATCATCAGTCCGATCTGGCGTATCTGGCCGAAGGAGGTCAGCGCAGCGGCGCTTGCGGGTCGCCCGCGAAACGTGGCAGCAAACTGATCCAGCCCGAGGTCGATGTCCATCCACTGGTGAGAGGCAGGAAGAAAATCAGCCTGATAACTAATGCCATCGAACGCGTCATCTGTGCGCAGCGAGAATTTGTACACATGCCCGTCGCCGAGTGCCCGCAGGCGTATCTGCCGGCTGTTTGCCGGGACAAGATGGCGCAGCACGTGCCGGACCGAGGCAAATCCGCCCTGATTTTCCAAAGAGACCGTGCCTTCAAAACGTGCGCAGCCCTCTTCGTCCACCAGATAGCGACTGTGCGAGAGACCGCCCATCACGCCATCGTTGATTGGCTTCCAGGCGGCCGGCTCCGCAAGTGCTTGCAAGTTCATAGGCAGGTTCATGCGGCGAGTGTATACGTCGTTGCCGCGGTTCGTCGCGCCGCCTGCCGCACTGGCTGACTTAGCCAAGAAACTTTCTCCCGTGAAAGTTTTGTCAGTCAGACAGCCATCGCGAGCAAAGTCATGTCGAAAATCGGCACACAGTGCGCAAAACACATGTGTATTACTAATGTTCTACTTTCAGTAACGCAGCTAAGTCCTTCATTTTTCTAACCTATTCGCTGCGCAATCCGCTTCAACAAGTGACGCTAAGTCCTTGACTTCATTGAAAAAATCTAGGTTTCTCCCGGCGATATTCCTTGACCGAAAATTCGCCATCCTCTAAAGTGGGCAATAGTGTGAAAAAGTGTTTTTTTGTGGGG
Organism: Pseudomonadota bacterium; assembly: GCA_041174665.1. GTDB lineage: Bacteria > Pseudomonadota > Gammaproteobacteria > Burkholderiales > Burkholderiaceae_D > Pernthalerella. Next base: position 1,130 of record JBEDGK010000200.1, on the reverse strand, counting down.
GAAGAATTGCCATTTCTTCCAACATTCCAGCGCTTGCCGTTCCAGTCGTGTTCACTAATTTTTAACAGTACAGGAGAGAGCCTCGGTGTATCAGGGTGCGTCTGCAATGAGCATGGATGCGAAGGGTCGGTTATCGATACCCGCCCGGCATCGTGACGCGCTGTCGATTCAGTGCGAGGGGCGGGTCACGCTCACTCGTCATCCGCATGGCTGTCTTCTTTTATTCCCTCGTCCGGTCTGGGAAATGCATCGCGAGCAGATCGCAGCGTGGCCGATGTCGGCGCGCGCCTGGCAGCGCATCTTTCTCGGCAATGCATCGGATCTGGATATGGATAGCGCGGGCCGCATCCTGATCTCGCCTGAGCTTCGCAATGTCGCAGGACTGACGCGCGACGTCATGCTGCTCGGCATGGGTAGTCACTTCGAGATCTGGGACGCAGCAAAACTGGAAGAAAGCGAATCGCAGGCGATTGCCGAGGGCATGCCTGATGTGTTGAATCATTTTTCATTCTGACGGCAGCCGATGAATCAACAGACGGTGCCCGAGTACTCGCACCGAACCGTGCTGCTGGATGAGGCCGTGGAGGCGCTGGCGATTGCCGATGCGCGCTGCGATGGGATTTATGTGGACGGCACCTTTGGAAGAGGCGGCCACAGCCGCCGCATTCTGTCGGCGCTGTCGACGCGCGGACGGCTGGTCGCCTTTGACAAGGACCCGCAAGCCATCGACGTGGCGCGGCAGCTTGCGCGCGACGATGCGCGGTTTGTCATCGTGCATGACAGTTTCGCGACGATAGATGCCGCGCTTACGGCGATGGGCATAGAACAAATTGATGGCGTGCTGCTGGATCTTGGCCTGTCCTCTCCTCAGGTTGATCAGGCAGCGCGCGGCTTCAGTTTCCGGGCCGATGGTCCGCTGGACATGCGCATGGACACAACGCGTGGCATCTCAGCGGCGGAATGGCTGGCCAACGAGACGCAGGACAAACTCGAGAAAGTGATTCGCGACTATGGGGAAGAACGGTTTGCTTTTCAGATTGCAAAGGCGATTGTTGCTCGCAGGGCAGTCGAGCCAATTACCGGCACGCGAGACCTCGCAGCGATCGTGGCTGGCGCCGTCAAGACCCGTG
>JBEDGK010000199.1:0-9517 GCA_041174665.1 Pseudomonadota bacterium | reverse complement strand
TCATGAGGGCCATGGACGTGAAATCCGGATTCAGACATGCTAGCTCCTGTGTGGTGCGCCCTCCGGCCAGCCCAACTCACGCCGCCCGACTACGCTGACAATGAATGATACCAAGCAACAGGATACCGGACCGTTTCCTGCCGGACTCTCTTCTGCCACAGCAGCGCAACGTCTGCAAACCGAGGGTCTGAACGAACTTGGCCAGCGCCAGCGCCGTGCGCTGATCGGCATCGTGCGCGATGTACTCAAAGAGCCGATGTTCCTGTTACTGCTGGTCGCAGGCGGCATTTATCTGATCATGGGTGACCGCGGCGAGGCGCTGACCTTGCTGAGCTTTGTACTGATCATCATGAGTATCACCGTGCTGCAGGAGCGGCGCACCGACAATGCCCTCGCTGCGTTACGGGATCTTTCCAGCCCCCGCGCGCTGGTCATTCGCGACGGCCGCGAGATGCGCATTGCCGGGCGCGAGCTGGTGCGAGAGGACTGCCTGGTGCTGGCCGAGGGGGACCGCGTACCGGCTGACGCAAGATTACTCAGCGCACATGAGCTGGCCACTGACGAGTCCATGCTCACCGGCGAGTCGGGCGCCGTCAGCAAGGCGGCGGAAGATACCGTGTACGCGGGCACACTCGTCGTCGCGGGACAGGGCGTGGCCATCGTGACTGCAACCGGCCAGCGCACCGAGATGGGCCGCATCGGCCAGTCGCTGGAAGAGATCAGCCTGCAGACATCACCCCTGCGCGAAGAAATGAACCGCCTTACTCAACGCCTGGCGGTGATTGGTGTGCTCATGTCGCTGCTGCTGATTGCCCTTTTCTGGTGGTTGCGCAGCGGCCTGCTTGAAGGCGTGCTCGCTGGGATAGGATTGGCCATGGCGCTGCTGCCGCAGGAATTTGCAGTGATCATGATCGTGTTCTTTGCGCTGGCGGCACGACGGCTGGCGGCCGCACAGGTGCTCACGCGTCGGCTGCATGCGATCGAGTCACTGGGCGAGACGACGGTACTGTGTGTGGACAAGACTGGCACGCTCACGCAAAACCGTATGCAGGTCGCCGCACTGTGCATCCCCGGACAGCGACTGATGCTGGATGCGGCCACGCCTACACGACTTCCCGAAAAATTCCATGAACTGATCGATTATGCGGTTCTGGCCAGCGAGAGCCAGCCGCACGATCCCATGGAAAAGGCTTTCCATCAGCTATCCGGCATGCGCTCTCCTGGGACCGGCAGAGAACCTGATCCGCGGGTGCTCGCAAGAGAATACGAGCTCACTCCTGCGCTGCTGGCGATGAGCCATGTGTGGCGCTCTTCACAAGCCCATGACATCGTCGCAGCGAAAGGCGCGCCCGAGGCTGTCGCCCTCCTCTGCCAGTTGAGTAACGAACAACAGCATCAGGCAATGCTGGAAGCGGAGTCGCTGGCCGGCATGGGACTCAGGGTGATCGCCGTGGCCAAAGCCCTGCACCCTGCAGCTCAACCCTGGCCCGATCATCAGCATGAGTTTCAGTTTGAATGGCTAGGTCTGGCGGCGCTGGCCGATCCATTGAGGCCCGAAGTACCGGATGCCATGGCCCAGTGCATGCGTGCCGGCATACGCGTGGTGATGATCACAGGAGATCATCCGCAGACGGCGGCTGCCATCGCCCGGCAGGCGGGACTGCCGTATCAGGAAATACTTACGGGCGATGACATTGCCCGCATGGATGCTGCAACGCTAGCCGCTCATGCGAGTCGCGTGAATATCTTTGCTCGTGTCAAGCCGGAGCAAAAGCTGGCACTGGTGGAAGCGCTCAAGGCACAGCAGGAAGTGGTAGCCATGACCGGTGACGGGGTGAATGATGCACCCGCGCTGAAGGCGGCGCACATAGGCATCGCGATGGGGCAACGCGGTACCGATGTTGCCCGTGAAGCAGCATCATTGGTGCTGCTGCATGATGATTTTGCGTCCATTATTGAGGCGATACGCATGGGCCGACGCACCTACGCGAACATGCGTCAGGCGATGGTTTACACGCTTGCGGTCCATGTACCCATCGCTGGACTGGCGATGCTACCGGTATTGCTCGGGCTGCCACTGTTGCTCACGCCGCTGCATATTGCCTTTCTTGAGCTGGTGATTGATCCCGCCTGCTCATTGGTGTTCGAAGCAGAGGCAGGGCCTGCCGATCTGATGTCGAGTCCACCACGCAGTACGCGCGAAACATTGCTCTCGCGTAGACAAGTGCTGCACAGTCTGTTGTACGGAAGCCTGACCACTTTGGCAGTGCTCCTGCTTTATCAGCAGATGCTTGGAATGTTCGATCACGGCGTCGCACGCGCAGTGGCCTTCGTGATGCTGGTGACTGCGAATGCGGCGCTGATCCTGCCCGCACGCCAAGCGGACCGAAGCGGAAAAAAAATTCTCTCTCAGGTGACACCGACCACGCTGTGGGTGGTAGCCGTGACCGCAACCGCCCTGTGGCTGGTCACCTGCTGGGCACCGCTGGCCGCAGCTTTTCGGTTCGAGAGCTTGTCCACGATGCAGTGGATGACTGGGGTGGTCGGTGGAATGGTGATGCTACCTGTCTTCGAGCTGACCAAGTACCTGATCCAACCAGCAACTCCGCGTTGATCGATCGCCAGCGGATCGAGAAGTCTGATAGTCCGCAATGGCCTGCATGACCCGATGGGTCAGTTCATCCGGGTTATCGCTTTTCGCAAGCTTGTCCTGCACCAGACGTACGCCAGTGGCTTTCAGCAGCAGACTCTGCTGAGCAACGAGGGTTCTGAATTGCTCGGCGACGATCTCTTCTTTTCCTTTGGGATTGATTGCGTCCGCGCTGCTGTCAGGCAAGGTAATTGCTAAATTTTTTCCACAGTAGCAATTATGCATTCCCGATCACAATGTCTGATGAGAAAACCTGCGGTTTAGATGTAAAAAGTGACCACGATGAATTTTTTGGGGGGATAACAGATGCCGGATTGACGAACAGAAGGACACTTTGCTCGCGCCCCCAACATCGGCATTGCCAGCGTGCTGATGGATTCCGGCCGGCCTAGGAATGACGTTTTTCGCAGTATTCATTGTCTGACGCGTGAACCTGGCATCAGCCGGAATCCTCGATGACCTGGCAATCAGACAGACGCCGGGGGGCATCACTGCAAGCCATACTATAAGACAGGCGCGGATAGCCGTTCCCTCCCTTCAGCTTCTGCAGCCACTGTCGATACATAGAGGAGTTCATATTTTTCTCGCCGGGCACATCACATGCATTAGCAAGACGGCATGCGCGATGAACCGGCACAGCGCCTTTCGGGCCATCTTATGAAGCTGAGAATCCTGCTGCTGGTCTGTCTGGTCGTGCTGCTGAGCGGCTGCGAGACGACCTATTATTTGAACGGCGACAAGTATGTCGGCGATATCAAGAAAAGTAATCGCCATGGCTGGGGCAGGTATTACTACGCAAACGGTGATGTCTACGAGGGCCCATTCAGGAATAACAAATTCAACGGACTTGGCACGGTCACCTTTGCGAATGGCACCAAACTGATCGCAGAATTCACCGACAACCGCCCTGCACCCACCGGGACTTTGCTATACGCCAACGGTGACCGCTATGACGGTGAACTCCGTCATGGCAAGGCGAGCGGACAAGGCGTGTACACCTTTGCCGACGGCAGCCGGTACTCGGGTTCGATGAAAAACGATCTGCCTCACGGTAGGGGGACGATTTCTTTCGCGAATGGCGACCGCTATACCGGCGAGTTGTACCAGGGCAGATATCACGGGCTGGGTCGCAAGTCCTTCGGCGAAGACCGCGTGCCGCTGGAGGGTCGCTGGGATTCTGGCAGTTTCGTCAGGCCTGAGCGCATTCGCTGAGCCGGCCGGCGACGTCAGATGACAGGGCGCGCGGAGGAGTGATGATCGACGAGCCGCCAGCCCTGAAACGTTTTGCGCCAGACCATGGAAAAGCGCGCGGGTAACTCTCTCTCTTGCCCCTGCTCGATCACACGAAAAAGATAAGCGCCCGAGTTCACCGCGACATCACCGATGACGCGCACATGCTGCTGCTCCAGCTGAACACGCGGCAGCGCGCCGGGCACGCAAGCCCGGGCAAAATAATCGCGTATCGCCTGCTGCCCAGTCAGCAACTCTGTTGCGACGGTACCCCAGAGCACTGCATCCTCCATATACAAACTGACAATGGCAGTCGGGTCGCCCTGATTGAAGGTGCGCGCCCAATGCTCGGTCGCCTCCCCGACGTCATGAAGCGTATCGATAGAATCAAATCCGATAGACGAGTGAGTACTTGCGTTCGATGTCATGCCAGCCTCTGTGGAAATTTTCAGGGGTCTTCTTGTGGGGCCAGTTTTCCTTGCCGCAAAGACAAGATGCGGATTGCTATAAAAGAATGATGGTCAGCCTCACAAAACATCGCTTCATCCTCCAAGGGCTTGCCGAATAAGCGTCATATACTGTACATTTGTACAGTATATTATATTAGCCGCCCTGCCTCACCAAAAACCAGAGGCGGCCTACGGAGGTGAGCCATGTTGCCAAAGCCAATCTGCAGTCGCAGCGAATACGAATGCGCGCTGCGCGAGATGGAAGTCTATTTCGAAAGCGAACCCGTCGCCGGCAGCGCAGACGCCCAACGCTTCGACACGCTGTTACGGATGGTAGAAGATTTCGAGGCTGCGCACTACGTCATCGAATGCCCGGGTTGTGGCGAACCACGTCTTGAGTTGCAGTCTGATCGTCTGCCAGCCGCCACCGATCCCTCGTCAATCCCGGATCAGGTACTGGCCGAGTTCTGCCCGGGCTGCGCATCGCATCTGCACGAACACTCGTGGCAGGCCCTGACAACTCCGCCTGGCGGTCGGACCACCTCCGAGTCGCAAGACAAAAGCCCCGGGTAAAGATCACCGGGCTACTGTCGATATCTCCAATGTGGGAGCAGCAGGCATATTGTGCGCGCTGAAATCCCTTTTACTCACACGCCGTGAAGTCAACACTATTTAGCCATCATGAACATCATCGCGACTGAGGACATCGAATTGCTGCTCGCCCTGAATCACGGGCAGAGCAACGCTGTGTCTCGGATCAGCGAGAAGCAGCGCCACAAAATGATCAGTATGGGCTTCATACGCTACACGCGCGGCGGCTACATGATCACCGAGCTCGGTGAGCGCATGGCGAGATCGCTGGAGATGGCGGTCGGCTGAACGCCGTCGATTCACGGCTGTACCGGCAAATCCTGCCGACGTCCCCACTCATCCCACGATCCGTCATACACCCGCCAGTCATCCTTGCCGCACAAGTGAAGACCCAGTGCCAGAATGCACGCGGTCAGCCCTGAGCCACACGTGGCAGTCACTGGTTTGTCCCAAAGAATACCCGCCTTGTCGAAGCGCTCGCGTAATTCAGCCACCGGCAGCAATTTGCGCGACTCTGCCTCGAGCAAATCGGCCCAATAGAGATTCAGGCTATTCGGTATGTGCCCTGCTCGCGTACCCGGGTACCGATCTTGCTCTGTCCCGGCAAAGCGCCCCGGCGCACGCGCATCGATCACCTGCGAGGCCTCACCACGCGAGGCCTCCAGCACTTGAGGCCATAGCGCGAGCAAATCACGCTCTGACGTCACGGAAAAATCGGCCGGCGAGCATTCCAGCGCACCTGCCTGCACCGGCAAACCTCGCATCTTCCAGTACTTCAGGCCGCCATCGAGTACCGATACCCTGTCGTGACCGTACTGACGAAACAGCCACCAGACGCGCGCCGCACTGTAGAGCCCGGGCGTGTCATAGGCGACCACGTGTGTGTCGTTACCGATGCCCAGTTTGCCTACCTCGCGAGCGAACACCTCTCTCGGCGGGAATTTGCGCGGCAAGGGATTGACCGGATCGGCGATCACATCCAGATCGAAAAATCCGGCGCAGGGAATATGCTCCTGCGAATACTCTGCTTTGGCATTGCGCCCAGTATCAGGAAGATGCACCGTTGCATCGACAATGCGCACCGAGGGATCATCAAGATGCTCTGCCAGCCATTCGGCGCTGACTACTGGCCCGGGATACGTCATTTCTGTTTCTGCGATGGCTCGAGTCCGTTCAGCGTCGCCACAAAATCAGCCAGCATCGGCACATAACGCTGCGCCTGCCCCGCCGCTTCCATGCCAGCGAAAGAATTCTTCACCATGGACTGAATCGGATGCAGCGCACCGATCTCAGTCGCGAGGCTAGACAGATAGCGCATGTCTTTATGCGCATTGCTGATAGTGAAACGATGCGCGCTCTCATCACCTTCCATCGTCCACTTCATGAAAGTGTCATAGAACCCGTTGCGCATCCGACTGCTGCCAATCACTGCATGGAACTGCTCTTTTGACAACCCCGCCTTGCGAGCGATACCGAGCGCCTCCGAGAATAGTGCCGCATAACCCATCGCGATGAAGTTATTAATTAGCTTCATCTTATGGCCGAGCCCAACCGCACCGAGATGCACCACATTGCCCGCCCAGCAGTCGAGCACTGGCTTGACCTTCTCAAAGGTCTCAGGATCTGCACCGACCATGGTATCCAGTGTGCCTGCCTCGGCTTCGTTCGGGGTTCTGCCCAGCGGGGCATCGATGAACGTCATGCCGTGGGATTGGGCCGCCTCGGCCAGCGCCATCGTGGAGACCGGGTTCGAGGTCGAGCAATCGATGATGATCAGCCCATTGCGCCCCGATGCGAAGATACCATCCGGACCATTCATCACGGCCTCAACCTGAGGCGACGCGGTCACGCACAGGTGAACGATATCGCACTGCGCTGCCAGTTCACGAGGATTCTTTGCCTCGGTCGCGCCCAACTGCTTTAGCCGTTCAATGGGCTCGCGGTTTTTGTGGCCCATGATGACCAGAGGGTAGCCTTTGCTGACGATATTCTTCGCCATGCCTGCACCCATAAGACCAACACCAATAAAACCAATGACGGGATTTGCCATGCTTGTCTCCTCATTTATAGGTATTCTTGTCTCTGCATTATCAACCAGCGCAGCTGATTAACGCCAGTATATCGATGTTAATAAATTTAAAACATCGCGACGTACGCAAGCACAAAAAATTAAGGGTAGTCTTGTCAGCCGTGCAGTGACTCGAATGGTTAATCGTTAATCGGGGTGACTCGTGATCGAACTGGGCTTGTTTGGGATGGGCGTGGCATCTTTAGCGTTATCGCTATTGCTGCTCTCCCGCTTTATCGCCGTTTGGTGGTCCCTTCTGCTGCTGCTATCAACACCCGTGTGGATTTATATGGCGCTCACACTCGGCGTCGAGCTGGATGAACAGCACAGCACCAAGCGGGTTGATGATATGGAGCGCAAGCTGGAACAGATCGCGGAGGAACATAAAGCCTTCCGCGAGCAAGCCGAAAAAGATGAAAAAGAATTTGAAGAAAAACAGCGGCTGCAATCCGAGGCCTGGAAAAAAGAACTCGATGCTGCAGGCACAAAACAAGACTGATCATGAAAAACCAGACGTCCCGCACGCTGCTTGACGCCGCAGGCCTCACCATACTACTCACAACACTACTCACCGCACCCCTTGCATACGCCGAATGGTCTCTGCTGACCACGACAGAAAAGCGCGATTTATTCTACGTGGATTTCGACACGATCCGCTACGGCAAGTATCCGACAGCCTGGTTTTTGCTGGACTTTGGCAAGCGTACTCCGGAAGATGCGATGTCGGCCAAATTTCTGGTCGAAGCTGACTGCCGCAGCCGCAAAACCCGGCTGATTCAGCAGGTTTATCATACCTCCAATACCGGCCGAGGCGGTATCGTCAAGCAGGAAAATACACCAACCGAATGGGATAAACCCTGGCCGAATACGCCGAGCGAGGAAATGCTGAAGTTTCTTTGCCGGATCAGGTAATTTACGCGCCTGATCCCAATGCTTTTTGCAAATGTCGAGACAGAATGATTGTCATACATTCGAAACCAGTGATGACCACAGATTGGTGAATGCTTTTAGTATGTTTGTCGCAGCCTCATAAAAATAGTTATACCGCTGTGTCAGCGCATTAACGTAAGTCGTTTGCTCGGAACTTCTTTGAGTGATACGGACGACTTTGTCGGAGTATTGTGAAAGAATTTCACTTTTCTGAAGGTTCGTGAGATCTTTTACGCCGATTTTAGGTGGATCAACTCTAATAGGACCGTATTCAAAACCTAAATAATCTTCATATTTCCTGATATACCAATAACTACCATCATTTCTTTTCACAACTGAACCGATATTTGATGAAAATGTTGTTTCGTCAAACAATGGAATTTGACTTTCAGGTTTATCATAATAGTAGTATTCGCCTGTATCTAATTTAAACTGAAGAAAATAATCCGTCGGAGCTAAGGATATCTCCATAGTGACTACTGGCTGTTGTGATGAGTTTTCACCACTAGATGGGTCCGAATTCAATTCGGAAGGAACTGGCACTAACTGGGTCTTATCCAACAATGGTAAAGATTTGTTTATCTGATTTGCATAAGAAAGCTGGGTATTAACAAAATCTATATCCGCCTGAGACTGGGGAACCCACATCGGTTTTATATTGCTTACCTCGTACTCAGCTCCCTTCCAATATACAAAAGGTTTAGTTGTATCAAACCCACCCTCAGGTTTCAGTTTGAAAAAAACAGTATAGTCATTAAAAGTCATGCCAGGACTAGTTTTAAACGAAAATACAGACGAAAACGCATTAATGATTTTATTGTCTTCAGTAGGACCAAATGTGTAAGTACATGGAAAAAATGCATTTCCTGGAATGACAGCACTGATGTCTTTTATAAATTTATCAGCGATACCATATTGATCGAGTAAATTGTTAGCGTTAACAAGTTTATCGATCGGTGTAAGTGATTGATCAGCTAAATTGAATTCACCTCCTCCAGCCGTCGAACTCACATCAGTCATGGAGAGATCTAATTTCGGCGCATTCGTAAACCAGCTTTGAAATAGCGACGCGACTTCAGCACTACGATCCCGCACTCTATTTACCGCGCTTGCCAACTCTGCAGTGACTGTCGCTTGCGTACTGAGATACTTCCCGAACGCAGATCCGAGAAAAGCAAGCTGACCTACCGCAAGATTTACAAGAACAATCTCCTCGGGTTTATCGTAATTCGTTCCCTGAAGTTCCCAAGGCTTGTTTATCCCATTAGTAATAACGATATTTTCAGACATAGTATCAATTCAAAAATTAGTAACGCTAACACTGCCGAATAATTTTCTGTGGATAATCAAATCAAGTTTTTTTTCGCAAATACACCGCCCAGCCGAGAGTCGCCATCAAACATCTCTCAAGGGAGGCAAGTTTTGCGAAAAAAAATAGGATTTCAGCGGTTTGAATGAGTGGTCAGAATTTACCAACTGTTCCATTCCTTGATTCGCGCTGATAGCTGAATCCGCCTGCGCGTTCGAGGTGGCCTCAAAACTTATTGGAAAAACAGACAGGATAAATTTGAAATGACGGGTTGCGGGGCAGTTGAAATA
>JBEDGK010000198.1:0-4513 GCA_041174665.1 Pseudomonadota bacterium | reverse complement strand
CGGCAAGCACACCACGACCTTTACCCGCCTGTTCGAGATCGATGCGAACACCACCGTGATCGACTCGCCGGGTTTTCAGGAGTTCGGCCTGTATCACCTGACTGAAGGCATGCTGGAGCGTGCGTTCCGGGAGTTCGCACCTGCACTAGGAAAGTGCCGGTTTTACAACTGTCATCATCTGGCTGAGCCAGGCTGCGCCGTGCTGGAGGCAATCCAAACCGGGCAAATCGACCTTGAACGTCATGGGCTCTACCGCCAGTTGCTGCACGAGTCGTCGCAGAAGGTTTACTGAGCCAGCGCTCGTAGTGTCCAGCGGACAGTAAAACCCTTATAATCCAACAAGTTAAAAAGATTCGGCGGCAGCCGCAGGCTCGCCGCCGATGTCATTTATGGCAATTAAACACTACTTGCAGTTTGCCGACTTCACCCTCGACGAGTACGACTACCTGATCGAGCGCGCGAAGATCATCAAACGCAAATTCAAGAGCTACGAGCCCTACCATCCGCTGACAGACCGCACGCTGGTGATGGTGTTCGAAAAAAATTCGACGCGCACCCGCTTGTCGTTCGAAGCGGGCATGCACCAGCTCGGCGGTGCGGCAATCTATCTGAACACGCGCGACAGCCAGCTTGGCCGAGGCGAGCCGGTGGAAGATGCTGCGCAGGTGATGTCCCGCATGTGCGACATCATCATGATCCGCACCTTTGGTCAGGAGATCATCGACCGCTTCGCCGCCAACTCGCGGGTACCGGTGATCAACGGCCTGACGAATGAACATCATCCCTGTCAGGTGTTCGCCGATGTGTTCACCTATATCGAGCATCGCGGCTCGATTGCCGGCAAGACCGTGGCCTGGGTCGGCGATGCGAACAACATGCTGTACTCGTGGCTGCAGGCCGCCGAAGTGTTCGGCTTCCATCTGAATGTGTCCACGCCTGCCGGCTATGACATCGATCCGGCACTGGTCTCCCCGAACAATAAGGGCTACACCGTGTTCAAGAATCCGGCCGATGCCTGCGAAGGCGCCGACTTGGTCACGACCGATGTCTGGACCAGTATGGGCTATGAAGAAGAGAATGCCGCGCGCCTGAAGGCTTTTGATGGCTGGATCGTCGATACCGCAAAAATGCAGCGCGCGAACAAGGATGCGCTGTTCATGCACTGTCTGCCCGCGCATCGCGGCGAAGAGGTATCGGCAGAGGTTATCGACGGACCACAATCGGTGGTCTGGGACGAAGCAGAAAACCGGCTGCATGTACAGAAGGCGCTGCTCGAATATCTGGTGCTCGGAAAAATTTGATTCAGTTTCAGTTCAGTTCAGTTCAGTTTTAGGCAAGCAAGGAAATCCCCACAATGAGCGACATCAAGAAAGTCGTCCTCGCCTACTCGGGCGGATTGGACACCTCGGTCATTCTCAAATGGCTGCAGGATCATTATCACTGCGAGATCGTCACCTTCACCGCCGATCTCGGTCAGGGCGAAGAGCTGGAGCCCGCGCGCGCGAAGGCGATCAAGTTCGGCATCAAGTCGGAGAATATTTTCATTGATGATGTGCGCGAAGAATTCGTGCGTGACTTCGTGTTCCCGATGTTCCGTGCCAACACCGTCTACGAAGGCGAATACCTGCTTGGCACCTCGATCGCCCGCCCGCTGATCGCCAAGCGTCTGATTGAGATCGCCAGGCAGACCGGTGCCGACGCGATCTCACATGGAGCAACCGGCAAGGGCAATGATCAGGTGCGCTTTGAGCTGGGTGCGTATGCACTGATGCCAAATGTGAAGATCATCGCGCCGTGGCGCGAGTGGGATCTGCTGTCGCGCGAGAAGCTGCTCAAGTATGCGGAAGACGCCGGCATCGAAATTGACATGAAGCACAAGAATGGCGGCGCACCCTACTCGATGGATGCGAACCTGCTGCACATCAGCTACGAGGGCCGTCATCTGGAAAACCCGGGCGCGGAAGCCGAAGAATCGATGTGGCGCTGGACCGTCAGCCCTGAGGCGGCACCGGATGCGGCGGAATATCTGGACATCGAATTTGAAAAGGGCGACATCGTCGCGCTGAACGGAAAGACGATGAGTCCAGCCACTGTGCTGGCCGAACTGAACCGCATCGGCGGCAGACATGGCATCGGCCGCCTGGATCTGGTTGAGAACCGCTATGTCGGCATGAAGTCGCGCGGCTGCTACGAAACCCCGGGCGGCACCATCATGCTGCGCGCGCACCGCGCCATCGAATCGATCACGCTGGATCGCGAAGTCGCGCACCTGAAAGACGACCTGATGCCGCGCTATGCATCGCTGATCTATAACGGCTACTGGTGGGCGCCCGAGCGCGTCGCGCTGCAAACTCTGATTGATCACACGCAGCAAAACGTGAATGGTTGGGTGCGCGTGAAACTGTACAAGGGTAATGTGATTGTGGTGTCGCGCGACTCGAAGACCGATTCGCTGTTTGATCAGACGATTGCCACGTTTGATGAAGACGGCGGTGCCTACGATCAGGCGGATGCCGGCGGCTTTATCAAGCTCAATGCCCTGCGCATGCGCATTGCGGCGAATGCGAAGATCAAGCGCGGTAAATAATTCGCCAATGACTGCCCAAGCTTGAACTGTCGCCCCGGCGAAAGCCGGGGTCCAGCGTCTTTCAGATCATTCAACAAGTCACTGGTTGCCGGCATTCGCCGGCATGACGCCCACCGAATTGAACCTTGAGGAAAAAACATGAGCAACCAATTCGACAATGTCTCTGTCATCAAAAAATCCAACGTCTTTTTCGATGGCAAATGCATATCGCATACCGTCATGCTGGCCGACGGCACCAAAAAATCAGTCGGCGTGATCCTGCCCTCATCGCTGGTATTCAATACCGGTGTGCCGGAAATCATGGAAATCACTTCCGGCACCTGCCGCGCACGCATCAAAGGCGAGAGCGATTGGACATCCTATGAGGCCGGCCAGAGTTTCAGCGTGCCGGGCAATTCCAGCTTCGAAATCGAAGCAATCGATCCCGTGGACTATGTCTGCCACTTTGGGTGATGGCCCAATGCAAAACCATACCCCGATGCCGGGGCAGCATTGTATTGTCCGTTTAAGCAAACCGAACAGCAAAATCAAATCACGATAGGCTCTGGTTCCAGCACCACATCAAAACGTTCTTTGACATCTTCCTGAATACGAGATGCCAAGTTCATTAACTGAGAGCCTGTGGCATCCCCCAGATTAACCAATACCAACGCCTGCTTATCATGCACCCCGGCTGGCCCCAACGACTTGCCTTTCCATCCGCACTGATCGATCAGCCAGCCTGCAGCCAGCTTCACGCTGCCGTCCGTTTGCGGGTAGCTGACCAGCTGAGGATGCTCGATGAGCAGCTGCTCATACCGTTCGCGGCTGACGGCCGGGTTTTTGAAAAAGCTTCCCGCATTCCCGATCTTCGTCGGATCAGGCAACTTGCGGCTGCGAATGGCAATCACCGCTTCGCTAATGTCTTTCGCGGTGGGTTGAGAGATAGCACGTACCTCAAGCTCGGTCGTCAGCTCTGCATAACGCAGATTGGGCTGCCAGCGTTTTGGCAGCGCGAAAGTGACATCGAGGATCACCGCGCGTTCACTAAGCTCATGCTTGAAGATACTGTCACGGTAGGCGAAGCAACAGTCAGCGCGAGATAGCTCAATCACGTCTCCTGTCTGAAAATCGAACGCTTTCAATGAATGAAAGTATTCGGCCAGTTCGGCACCATACGCGCCGATATTCTGTATCGGCGATGCACCGACGCTACCGGGAATGAGCGACAGATTTTCCAAGCCGGGGTAACCCTGTGCCAGTGTCCATTGAACAAAACCGTGCCAGTTTTCTCCCGCCTGCGCAGTCACGTAAACGCTGCTCTCATCATCGCCACTGACGACAATCCCTTTGTTCGACATATGCAGCACGAGTCCGTCAAAGTCCCGGGTCAGCAGCAGATTGCTGCCGCCGCCCAGCACCAGCCGGCGCAGTGCTGATAGCGCGGGATCGTCTCGCACCACGCGCAGATGCTCAACGCCACAGATCTGCACGTAGGCGTAGGCCTTCGCGTCAATGCCAAAGGTATTCAGCGCGCGCAGCGACTGATCGTGGCGGATATCAAGTTGAGAATTCATTACCGGCGGATTATACCGGCGCCCCTGCGGGCATCCTTGACCTGTTGGTCGACAGACAAGAATTAAGCGACAGCCTCCTCTATAATGCGCGGCATCAGACAGTTCAGAGGAGGATACCCATGCCATCATTCGACGTCGTTTCCGAAGCCAATCAGGTCGAAGTGAAAAATGCAGTCGATCAGGCCAACAAGGAAATCGGCACCCGCTTCGACTTCAAGGGTAGCGATGCACGTATCGAGCAAAAAGAACGTGAGCTGACCGCCTATGCGGACAGTGATTTCCAGCTCGGACAAGTACGCGATGTGCTCACATCGAAGATGACCAAGCGGAATGTCGATGTGCGCTTCCTCGACATTGGCAAGATCGAGAA
>JBEDGK010000197.1:0-6221 GCA_041174665.1 Pseudomonadota bacterium | reverse complement strand
GTAGAGACGCCCGAGGGCAGTTACGCGGTGGAGGCAGACTGGTTGATTGTTTGTGATGGTGCGCGCAGCCCGATCCGTACCATGCTGGGACTGGACATTGAGGGCAAGGTCTTCATGGATCGTTTCCTGATCGCTGACGTGATCATGAGGGCAGATTTTCCTGCCGAGCGATGGTTCTGGTTCGATCCGCCGTTTCATCCCAATCAGTCCGTGCTGCTGCACAGAGAAGCGGATGACGTCTACCGGATCGATTTTCAGCTGGGCTGGGACGCGGATCCTGAAGAAGAGAGGAAGCCTGAGAGGGTCATTCCGCGAATACGCGCGATGCTGGGCGATGATCGCGAATTCACGCTCGAATGGGTGAGCGTGTACACCTTCCAGTGTCGTCGCATGAATGACTTTCGCCACGGACGCTGCCTGTTCGCTGGTGACGCGGCACATCAGGTCTCGCCCTTTGGTGCGCGCGGCGCAAATTCCGGTGTGCAGGATGCAGATAACCTGATCTGGAAGCTTAAGCTGGTTATGGAAGGGTATGCGCCGCAGCGATTGCTCGACACGTATACCGAGGAGCGTGTGTTCGCCGCAGATGAGAACATCATGAATTCGACGCGCTCAACAGACTTCATCACGCCCAAGGGGCGCATCAGCACAATCTTCCGTAATGCAGTACTGGAGCTATCCGGTGAGTTGCCATTTGCGCGCACGCTGGTCAACTCGGGTCGATTGTCCGTACCGAGCTTTTTGACGACTACCTTGCTCAATACGCCGGACTGCGAGCCTTTCGACGGCGATATGTTGCCGGGCGCGCCGATGGATGATGCGCCCGTCGATGCTAACGGCAATCAAAGCTGGTTGATCGATCATGTGGGAGGCAAGTTTCAGCTACTGTATTTTTGTGATGATCCATCGGCTATTTCCGCTGCCATGCAGCAGCAGCTTCAAAGACTGGCCGCAGCCAGCATACCTGTGCACACCATCGTCATTGCGCGTAAATCAGGGCAGTGTTCGCTCGATTGCGTCACTGACAGCGAGGGGCTGGCGTTCCAGCGTTATGATGCCCGGCCCGGCACAGCCTATCTGATCCGTCCGGATCAGCATGTGACTGCCCGCTGGCGCGAGACGGAGGTGTCGCGCATCGTCGCAGCTGTAGCGCGTGCCACTGCCAATTTTGCCGAGGACTGACATTATGTCACTGATACTCGAGCCTAATTTTCGCGAAGCAGGGAAGCGATACTTTCGCGATTATTCACCCGGCGATGATTTTTATCAGCACCTGATCGATCTGCACCACGGCCTGAGCGAGGAGCAGAGCGCTCAGGTGAATGCAAAACTCATACTGATACTCTCCAACCATATCGGTGATCTGAACGTGCTGCGTGAAGCAATGTCGCTGGCGCGCAGTGGCATCGCTGAATCCTGAATCATCGGAGGACTTATGTTGATCGAGCGAATCCATCATGTCGCCTATCGCTGCAGAGATGCTAAAGAAACCGTCGACTGGTACACCCGGCATCTGGACATGACATTCATCCTCGCGATCGCCGAGAATGAGGTGCCTTCGACCAAGGCTCCCGATCCCTACATGCATGTATTTCTTGATGCGGGCAATGGCAATGTGTTGGCGTTTTTCGAGCTGCCGACCCAGCCTGAGATGGATCGTGATCGTAATACCCCGGCCTGGGTGCAGCATTTGGCGATGAAGGTCGATTCGATGGAGGCCTTGCTGGCTGCAAAGGCGAAGCTTCAGGCGGCGGGCATCGATGTGATCGGCCCCACGGATCACACGATTTTTAAGAGTATTTATTTTTTCGATCCGAACGGTCATCGGTTAGAGCTGACGGTCGACTGCGGCACGCCGGAGATGTATCAGCAGCTTGATGAGGTGAAATGGGACATGCTCAACGAATGGAGCAAGACAAAGAAAGCGCCGATGCATGCGCGATGGATGCATGATGGCGGCAGGTCCACGCAAAAGGATAGCTCGTGAGCAAGCTGACGCCCAATGATCCCTCGCTACGAAGCTGGGTCGATACGGCCAACCTTGCCGGCAGCGATTTCCCGATACAGAACCTGCCTTTCGGTATATTCAGCACACCCGAGTCGCGTACACCCCGCGCCGGGGTGGCGATTGGCGATCAGGTGCTGGATCTGTCTGTGCTGGAGTCAGTCGGATTGCTCACGCCGGCCTCGCACAAGGTATTCGATCAGGCGACCCTGAATGATTTCATCGCGCTCGGGAAAACCACATGGCAGCGTATGCGCGAGCAGATCAGTCTGCTGCTTCGTGCTGATGAGGCCCCTCTACGCGACAATGCATCGCTGCGCGCGCGCGCGCTCATTCCCTTGCAGCAGGTAACGATGCATTTGCCGGTGAAAGTCGGTGGATATACGGATTTTTATTCTTCCAAAGAGCACGCCATCAATGTTGGTTCGATGTTCCGCGATCCGGCCAATGCGTTGCTGCCGAACTGGCTGCATCTTCCGGTGGGCTACAACGGCCGCGCCAGTTCAGTTGTCGTCAGTGGCACGGATATCCGACGCCCTGTGGGACAGATCAAGCCGCCGACTGCCGATGTGCCTTCGTTTGCCCGCTGTGCGAAATTGGATTTCGAGCTTGAGACAGCATTCATCGTAGGTGCTGATACCGCATTGGGTGAACCGGTATCGGTGGATAGAGCAGAATCGTTGATCTTCGGCATGGTGCTGTTGAACGACTGGAGCGCACGCGACATTCAGCAATGGGAGTATGTGCCACTAGGTCCGTTCAATGCAAAAAGCTTTGCGACATCGATCTCGCCGTGGATCGTCACGATGGGAGCGCTTGAGCCCTTCCGCGTGCCGGGCCCGGTACAAGATCCGCCACCACTACCTTATCTGGCCCAGTCAGGTGCGCGGAGTTTCGATATCTCATTGTCGGTGGATTTGCAGCCTCGGGAGGCGCGCGAGGCAACCACTATCTGTCGCACCAATTATCGCGCGATGTATTGGAGCATGGCGCAGCAGTTCGCCCATCACACGGTCTCCGGATGTAACGTCTGTGTTGGTGATCTGATGGCATCGGGCACGATCAGCGGCAGCACACCGGACTCCTGCGGCAGCCTGCTCGAGCTCGCATGGAATGGCCAGCGCCCGCTAACACTTGCTGATGGCAAGACCCAGCGCAGCTTTCTGGAGGATGGCGATTTGGTGACCATGCACGGCTGGTGTCAGGGTGATACGTATCGCATCGGCTTTGGTGCTGTCCAGGGTCGCGTGCTGGCGGCAAATCATCAGCACTTCTGAAATGCCACACTGATTCTTCTCGGAAGTTATCATTGCGGTCGTTGAACGCCACGCAACGTGCAGTGTGCGTGAGATCGTGTGTTGCTGTTGTTGATGGCATTCACACAATTAAGCAGGCGGGAAAACCCGCGCCCATGGAGGAGACATGCAGGAACCGGATCTGCTGGACACCGAGTCTAGCGCGCGCTACGGCCCCTGGGGTCACAAGCTTTATCAGTTGTCTCGTCTGTTTGCGATAGCAGGCGGTCTCGGCTTTGTCTCTCTGGTCGTGATGTCCCTGGTCTCGATTGTCGGTCGTAAGATCGCTGCCATGCCAGTCCCGGGAGATATCGAACTGATGCAGATGGGTACCGCGATCGCATCAGCTGCGATGCTTGCCTATTGCGAGATGGAGCGCCATCACCTGCGCGTTGATTTTTTTACGGCGAACGTGTCTGCCAGTCTGCGTGAACGGCTGGATTCGCTGTCGCACTGGCTACTGGCCGCAGTAGCCGCGCTGGTGGCATGGCGCACAGGGGCGTCGGCATTGTCGCTCAAAGAAGCTGGCGAAACATCGATGATCCTCGCATGGCCCGTTTGGGCAGTGGTTGCTGCGCTGGTGCCCAGCTTTGCACTGCTAGCACTGGCAGGCGTGTACAACGCGGTACAGCACTGGCAGCGCGCCTCTGCAAAGGGAGAAACAGCATGAGCGGCATGACCATTGGCATGATCATGTTTGCGGTGCTGCTGCTGATGCTGGCAATGCGCGTGCATATCGGCGTCGGTATGTTCATCATTGGCGGCGCGGGCTTTCTGGCGATGAATGACTACGCAGCCGCACCCTTGCTCAATGCAGTGAAGAACCTTGCATATTCCCGCTTTTCCAATTACGACCTTGCGGTGATACCGCTGTTCATGCTGATGGGACAGTTCGCGACCAATGGTGGTTTGTCGCGTGCATTGTTCACGTGCGTGAATAATTTCGTTGGCCATTTTCGTGGTGGTGTGGCAATGGCGGCTGTCGGTGCCTGCGCTGCTTTCGGCGCTATATGCGGATCTTCTCTCGCCACAGCGGCAACGATGGGTCAGGTGGCCTTGCCCGAGCTTCGCCGCTATAACTACGCTGGCTCGCTCGCCACAGGCGCACTAGCGGCTGGCGGCACGCTGGGCATCATGATCCCGCCGTCAGTGCCGCTGGTGATTTATGCGGTGCTGACACAAGAATCGATCGGTAAACTGTTCATGGCAGCGATCGTGCCTGGTGTGATTGCCATGCTTGGTTACATGATCGTGATTCGTATCGTGGTCGCCTTGAAGCCCGAGGCCGGTCCGGCCGGCGAGCGTGTTCCTCTGAGTGTCGCACTGCGATCGTTGCTGGGCGTGACACCAATCTTGCTGGTGTTCGTGGTGGTCATCGTCGGTATTTATGGCGGCTGGGCCAACCCGACCGAGGCAGCGTCCATCGGCGTATTTGCCTGCGGCCTGCTGGCCATCATCGGCGGCATGCGTGTGGAGGGCATTGTCAAGAGCATCACGGGCACCGCGCAGGCAACCGCCATGATTTTTCTGGTGCTGCTGGGTGCAGACATGCTCAATGCCGGGCTGGCGATCACGCAGATGCCGACCGAGCTGGCAAGCTGGGTGCAGGGGAGCGGCTTGCCGCCGTTGTCTGTGATTTTTGCGATCCTGTTGATCTATATACTGCTCGGCTGCGTGATGGATTCGCTGGCGATGATTCTGCTGACGATTCCCATCTTTTATCCTATCGTGATGGGACTGGATTTCTGGGGTATGACGACCACCGATAAATCCATCTGGTTCGGTATCCTGGCATTGATGGTGGTCGAAATTGGTCTCGTTCATCCGCCCGTGGGTATGAATATCTACATCATCAATCGTCTGGCCAAAGACGTTCCGGTGATGGAGACCTTCAAGGGCGTGCTGCCTTTTTTGGCATCGGATCTGGTACGCATCATCGCGTTGGTATTCTTCCCGGTGCTGTCACTGTATTTGGTACACGCCTTCGGTGGCTGACGGAGGAGCGATGAGTATGCGTACGAAGAGTACTCTGGCAATGCTGGCACTGGGTGTTGCGGCTATGTTCGCTTCCGGTGGAGTGCTCGGCCAGACGGTCACCCTGAAGGTGCATCATTTTTTGCCGCCCGGATCGACGGCGCACAAGAATTTCATCGTCCCTTGGTGCGAAAAGATCGCCAAGGATTCAGGTGGCAAGCTGAAGTGTCAGATTTATCCGGCGATGCAGCTCGGCGGTTCCCCACCACAGCTGTACGATCAGGTCAAAGATGGTGTGGTCGATCTGGTCTGGACCGTGCCGAGTTTTCAGGCAGGGCGCTTTCCGGTCATCGAGGCATTCGAGCTGCCATTCATGGTGCGTGACACCGAGCGTGCTAGCCGCGGACTTTGGCATTACGCGATGAAGAATGCCTTTGCAGAGTTCAAGGGCGTCAAGCCTGTCCTTTTGCATGTGCATGATGGTTCACTCGTGCACACGGCGAAAAAACAAGTCAGGACGCTCGAAGATTTCAAAGGTCTGAAGCTGCGCGTGCCGACTCGTCAGGGATCGAAAACGCTGGTCGCGCTTGGCGCGATGCCGGTATCCATGCCGTTGTCGCAGACTGCGGAGGCGATTTCCAAGGGGGTGATTGACGGCGTGCTGCTGCCATGGGAAGTGATTCCCTCCGTGAAGTTTGATGAAGTGACAAAGTTTCATACGGAGTCCGAGGCAGGTGAGGCGCAGATGTCGAACAGCGTATTCCTTTTTGGCATGAATCAGGAAAAATACGATGCACTGCCCGCGGATCTGAAAAAGCTTATCGATGCCAGCAGCGGTCCAGAGCTGTCTGCCTGGGTCGGCAAAGTATTCGTTGATGATGCCCTTCCGGGAAAAAAATCCGCAGAGATCAGAAAAAATACTTTTTATACATTACCGACGCTGGAAT
>JBEDGK010000196.1:0-5876 GCA_041174665.1 Pseudomonadota bacterium | reverse complement strand
GCTGGCGGTGTAGAAAGGATGAATTGCAGCGACTGCTGCGCAATCGAGTGCGGAATACAGCTCGCGCCATTCGCGCGTGGGCACCACTGGTCCGGCGGCGAGGTCGAGCATCTGCAGCATGCCGCCGATGATCATCGGATCAGCAGGGAACATCTCACCTAGCAAGGTGACGGTCGGTTTGTCGGTGACCCGATTGGCCGGGGCGGCAACCGGTCCGGCCTGCACTTCATTGCGTGCGTAGCGCAGCATGGCCGCCGCCAGCACGTCTTTCGCTTCGGCATGCGTGGGTACGCCAAAACCCGGCACATCGATGCCGATCACGCGCACACCATTGATCTCTTTCGGCAGGATCTGCAGTGGTACGCCCGACGCAGTCGGCACGCAGAGATTGATGATCACGATGGCGTCATAGCGCTCGGGATCGGCATAGGCGTGCACGGAATCGCGGATATCTTCGAACAGCTTACCCGTCACCAGCGATTCGGAATTGAACGGCACATAACCAACGCTGCGACGCGCGCCATAAAAATGCGAGGTGAAGGTCAGTCCGTACACACAACAAGCTGAGCCCGACAGAATGGTTGCAGTGCGCTTCATGCGCAAACCAACGCGCAACGAACCAAAGGCCGGGCACATGCTCTGCGGCTGATCATGCGGACCCTTCGGATAATCCTGCGCGTATTGATCCAGCGTGTCGCTCTTGCCGGCAGCGCGCGCAGCGGCTTGCATCTGATCCTTGCCCGAGTGGCAGCCGACACCATCTACCTTCAGGGCATCCGGGTTCGCAACGATCGGGATCACAGGATGTGTCATGGTGTTCAAGCCTCGTCGTAGATCACTTCGAGGGAAGGCTTCACGACTTCGTCGCGGCCCATCATGTCGGCGATGGTGGCTGGCTCCAGCACAACGTTCCGACCCACGGTGTCCGCTGAGAACAGTCCGAGCAGCGCTTCCTGCGACATCGGCTTGGGTCGCACCGGCGGCGCATCGGCAACGTTCTGCGCGAGCGTGGCGAACAGTTCGCCCCACTGGCTTTCCGGACGGCCGATGATTTCGTAGCTGGCGCTCTTGCGGCGAATGTCTTCATTCGCGGGGATGGCTGCAAGCACCGGAATGCCTGCGTTCTGCGCAAAGGCCTGCGCTTCGCCCGTGCCATCGTCCTTGTTGATCACCATGCCGGCGACGCCGACATTACCGCCGAGCTTGCGGAAGTACTCCACCGCCGAGCAGACATTGTTCGCCACATACAGCGACTGCAAATCATTGCTGCCCACGACAATCACCTTCTGGCACATGTCACGCGCGATCGGCAGACCAAAACCACCGCACACCACATCGCCCAAAAAGTCGAGCAACACATAATCAAAACCCCAGTCATGAAAACCGAGTTTTTCCAGCAGCTCGAAGCCGTGGATGATCCCGCGTCCGCCGCATCCGCGGCCGACTTCCGGTCCGCCCAGCTCCATCGCATAAACGCCATCGCGCTTGAAGCAGACATCACTGATCGTGACCGGATCGCCGGCGAGTTTTTTCTTGGATGAGGTCTCGATGATGGTCGGACAGGCCTTGCCGCCGAACAGCAGCGAGGTCGTATCGCTCTTAGGATCGCAACCGATCAGCAGTACCTTCTTGCCTTGCTGCGCCATCATGTAAGAGAGGTTGGCCAGCGTGAAGCTCTTGCCTATGCCGCCCTTGCCATAGATCGCGATGATCTGCGTCTCTTTCGTGACTTCGCCAGTGGCGGGTGCCTCTGGCTCAATCGCCGCTTCGGCGCGCAAGCGCTCTTTCTGCATGAAATGCACGGGCGCTGCCTGGTGTTCGGTGGGCTTGCTCATTGTGCGTTTCTCCAGTCGAGGATCATCTTCAAACAAGTGGGGTCTTCAAAGGCCGTGCGGTACGCTGCCTCGGCGTTTTGCGGATTACTGCGATGCGTGATCAATTCGTCGAGAGACAACTGGCCGCTCTCGGCGAGATCACGTACTGCGGTAAGTTCGGCGGGTTTCCATTGGGCAGCTACGCGAATGCGTGCCTCGCGCAGGAAAGCGGGCGCGAAAGAGAAGCACATCGACTGATCGTAAAAACCGGCAAGCACGATGTCGCAGTTGGCTGCGCCGCGCGCGATCAGTGAATCGAGAATGGAAGGATCGCCACTGACATCGCAGATGCAGCGGTAATTGGCGCGCGAGTCATCTTTCGGATCCACGACCTCATAACCCATCGCACCAGTGCGGCGCTCGGGGTTGGTCTCCCAGACCACGGGCTTGCCGCCTGCGAGCACTGTCAGTCGCGCAATCATGCGACCCAGCACGCCATGGCCGACGATCAGCTCTGGTTTGCTCGCCCCGGCGGCGGCGTGCGCGTGATACGCGGTGGCTGCCAGTGCGAGCAGCGTGCCTTTCTCACCCAACTGTTCAGAGACGCGTAGGGCGCGCAGCGCGGGGATCACCACGCGTGAAGCCGCGCCGCCAAACAGGCCTTTCACCTCGCCAAAGCAGGCCGCCCCGGGTACGAAGACCAACTCTCCGATGTCGTAATTCGTGCTCTTGCCGGCCTGGGCAACACGACCGACCGATTCATAACCGGGTACCAGCGGATAGCCCATGCCGGGAAAGGTCGGCATGCGGCCTGACCAGAGCAGTTTTTCGGTACCCGTTGAAATGCCGCTCCAGCAGATATCGACCACCAGATCATTGTCAGTTGGCTCGACCAGCGCGAGCTCACGTAGCTGGAGCTTGAGCGGCTGCTCGACCACGACGGCGTGCGCATTCATGCCCACCTCCTCTGGGACAGGTACTGCGCGCTTGTCTCATGGTGCAGGTTGTTCATTGCAAACCTGTCTCGCTGTTGTGGGCGGCATTCGCCGCGGTTCTCAGAGGTGCCCCGCACGGCGCGCGTGATCCGCGCCTTTACAGGTCGTCGTGTCATTCTATTCTGACGCACAGCACTGTCAAGTAATATTTACAAATGCAGAGTTCATTCCAGATTGACATCCTATGAGCGAGAGTTGCCATTCCGGCAGCAGTGAAGTGGCGCAGCGTCCAAGAGACTCGAGCCCGCCGGTAACCATGCGCGGCAATGTGAGAGCGTCCCCCACAAAGTGAGTGTCCCTTTGTAAAAAGCCTCTTACAAAGGGACACTCACTTTGTAGGGCTACACTGCCTCCGCCACGAGCATTCGCACCTGTAGCGGGATGCGGGTAGGCAGCATCCGAACCTTCCCGAAACCGCAGGCTTGAAGCAACGCGCTCAGTTGCTCGGCCGTGCGCGCTTGTCCGCGTCCCATCGCGAGCAGGTAAAAGCCGAAATACGCGTCGCCCATCGCTTCCGCGCCGGGTGTGCCGGACATGGGCTCGGCCAATACCAGCGTGCCTCCGGCGGGCAATGCACGGCGTATCGATGTCAGGATCGTGGTGGCGCGAGCATCATCGTGGTCATGAATCACCCTCACCAGCGAAGCGATATCAGCACCGCGTGGCAGCTCATCCGCCAGGAAGTTGCCGCCCACAGCTTCAGCTCGATCAGCAATGCCGGCGGACTGAAACCGCTGCCGCGCATTCGACGCGACGGGCGGCAAATCGAATAGCGTCATCTTGAGTTGCGGCGTGCGCTCGGAGACGCTGACCAGAAAACGCCCCTCGCCACCGCCGACATCCAGCAAATGGCGATAGCCATTGAATGAAAACGCATCGAGAATTTCAGCGGCGACCAGCGGCTGCGAGGCTGACATCAGCCGCGAATAGCTGGCGACTTTCTCTGGTGAGATCTCTGCCGCCCGCGTGGATGCTTCGTCTGCGGTGTACGGATAGTAGTCAGACAGCGAAGGTGGCGGCCCGCTGCCTCTGAGCAGCGCGAGCGGGTCGGCGAGATCGGCGTAGAGCACGGCGTGATGCTCGACCATGGCGATCACGGCTTCGTTGCCGACCAGCGGCGCGCCCAGTCGGCCGAGGCCATAGCGTGGCTCGCCCGAGGCATCGACACCTCTTTGCTCGACCAGCTTCAGTGATTGCGCGGCGGCTAGCAATCGTCCTGCCGCCTCGTTGCTCATCTCGAATCGCTTGGCCAGCGCCGAGAGTGACTGCGGGCCGTGGGACAAGGTCCGGAAGAGATCCAGCTTCACGCATGCCGCCAGCACCTGCGAGTAAACAAAACCGGCGACCAGATCAAAGACCTCGCGCGCATGACGATGCGCCAAAGGACGCGTCAGCGGAAATCCAGATGCCGCGCGATGAAAGGCCGGACTGGAGAGCAGCCGGTCGCGCCAGCCAAGCAGCCAGTCAGTCCATGAGAGCGTCGCCGCAGCCATCAGGCATTCACGCGGGTGACGCTGGGCGCGACGCGTCGGGTCAGCTCGACCGGCACCAGTCGCTTCGATTCTTGTCGCAGCAGCGTACGCAACTGCGCCGAACCCCGGCAAGCCGGTATCGATGCGCTCGCATAGGAAATCAGCTGATCAAAATGCTGAATCGCGCCGGAGAGTCCGAGTTCTGCTGCGGAGCTGGGTCGGCCGTGTTTGGCATCTTGCCCTGCCGGCTTGCCAAGTGATTCAGGATCGGCCGCGACATCACGAATATCATCCGCGACCTGGTAGGCCTCGCCCAGCCATTCGCCCAATGCACGCCACGGCTCTGCGGCAGCCCCCGCCGCTTGCGCGCCAGAGACCGTGGCCGCAACGAACAAGGCGCCCGTCTTGGCTCTCTGATACTCGGTCAGCGCTACGCGCGGCTCGCACTCCCAAGCCTGACCCGCGACGATGCCACTCGGCGCAGCCACGCCGGCTGCCAAGGTCGACAGCAAGGGCCCAAGCCGTTGCGGATGGCTGCAGCCGGCTGCCCCCAGACTCTGAAAAGCGCTGACGATCAGTGCATCGCCGGCCAGCACTGCCAGTCGTTCGCCATACGCAGCAAATACCGAGGGACGGCCGCGACGCGTCGCTGCATTGTCAAAGCATGGCAGGTCGTCATGCACCAGCGATGCGCAATGCATCAGCTCGATCGCCGCGCCAGCAGCCGCCGCCAGTTGAAGATCGTCCGCGCCGCAAGCCTGTGCGACGGCCAGCGTCAGGTGGGGGCGAATGCGGGCGCCGCCGGGGAACACGGCATGCCGTATCGCCGCTGCCAGCCGTGGGGGTCCGCCGTCGCCCTCTTGAGCGGCGAGCGCCGCATCCAGAGCTGCCTCGATGCGCTGAGTATTGTCCATGTCTGCCTCCTGCCGGCATTGTCATTCTTGTCATTTCCCGCCCTGATGTCAGCTGACATTGACGGATCTTTGTGTAACTTAAGCTTGTCATGGGCAAGTGTCAAGATAAATGGACACAGATCCCGATCGCTGAACGGTTTGTCCGTGCATAAGCGGGGTTGATTGAAGCCCCGTCACCCGCCCCAGGGCTTGTGGCCCCTCAAGGAGAGGTCAGTTCAGTCGCCTAAGGTCTCGCATGTCTGATGCGCAGCATCAGGCGACCGGGACAACCACAGGGAGAGAACATGGGGGAAGTTTTTTTCGGAGGCCGCTCGCCCTTGGCGCGCGCTCGCACGGCACGGCCATGGCTGCTGGCCGCAGCAGTGGCGACACTGGCCGGCTGTGGCGGCGGTAGCGGTGACGATAAGCAACTGCTCACCAGCGCGGGCAGCAGTGCCGACACAGACATGAGCTGCCCCGCTGCCGACATGCAGTGCAGCGGTGGCACGATCCTGCGCGTGGAGAATGGCATCGGCCTGACCAGCTTCGGCGTGCAAACCTACGCCACTTCGATGAACGACCTCTTGCCGAACAACCCGGCTCCCGGCAGTGCGATGGGATTGCTGCCCGCAACGGGCGGCATTGCCGATGTGCGTGTGACCCGCACGACCAATGGCGATACGACAGCGGTCGCGCTGCTGC
>JBEDGK010000195.1:0-2993 GCA_041174665.1 Pseudomonadota bacterium | reverse complement strand
CCATGATTGGCTTTGCCATCTTTCCACGGCACCATTCGTACAACCTCACTGCCCTTCATCTCCGCCTTGAACCCACAACCCACACCGCAGTAGGCGCAGGTAGTGATCTTGCTGTGCTCAGCTTGACCAATGCGTATGACGGTTTTTTCGGTCAGCGTCGCGGTCGGGCAAGCCTGCACACAGGCGCCGCAGGACACGCACTCGGACTCCATGAAGGCTTCATTTTGTCCGGCTGCCACGCGCGACTCGAAGCCGCGACCATTGATTGTCAGCGCGAAGGTACCTTGCGTCTCTTCGCAGGCACGCACACAGCGATTACAGACGATGCATTTTGAGGGGTCGTAGGTGAAATACGGATTCGATTCATCCTTCTTCAACTCGAGATGATTCTCTCCTTTGTAGCCGTAACGCACCTCGCGTAACCCGACCAAGCCAGCGACATCCTGCAGTTCACAATTGCCATTCGTCGGACATGTCAGGCAATCGAGCGGATGATCGGAGATGTACAGCTCCAGCATCCCGCGCCGTATGTCGGCCAGTTTCGTTGTCTGAGTCTTCACCCTCATGCCATTTTCGGCAGGTGTGGTGCAAGATGCCGGATAACCCTTGCGACCTTCGATCTCCACCAGACAGACACGGCATGAGCCAAAGGCTTCTAATGTGTCAGTCGCACACAGCTTCGGCACATTAATGCCTGCCTCGGTACTGGCGCGCATCACTGACGTGCCCTTGGGTACCGTCACCGAAATGCCGTCAATTTCCAGCGTTACGGTATCGGCCGATTCACGGCGGGGCGTGCCGTAGTCAATGTCGTTGAGCGAGTTCATGCAGCCTCCTTGGCGGAAGAGTTTTTGCCACTGGTGTGGCTAATACCGAAGTCTTCAGGGAAATGGTTCATCGCGGACAGCACGGGGTATGGCGTCATCCCACCCATCGCGCACAGCGAGCCATTGAGCATCAGGTCACACAGATCCCGCACCAGATGGATCTGCTGCTCTCGGTCCTCGCCCGCAATCACCTTGTCAAGTGCTTCCTTGCCGCGGGTTGAACCAATGCGGCATGGTGTGCATTTGCCGCAGGATTCGACCCCGCAAAATTCCATCGCATAGCGTGCCTGCTTCAACATGTTTACGCTATCGTCAAACACCACGATCCCGCCGTGACCAAGTGTGCCGCCCAATGCGAGAAAGGCCTCATAGTCGAGCGGCGTGTCAAACTGAGACTCGGGCAAATACGCGCCTAGCGGACCGCCAACCTGTACCGCGCGGATTGGCTTACCACTCAGCGTGCCGCCACCGAAGTCGTATAACATCTCGCGCAGCGTGACACCAAAAGCTTTCTCGACCAGACCACCCTGCCGGATATTGCCCGCCAACTGTAGGGGCAGCGTACCGCGCGAACGACCCATGCCGTAGTCGCGATAGAAATCTGCGCCTCGCGCAAGAATGATTGGCACCGTCGCCAGCGAGATCACATTGTTGATGACCGTCGGTTTGCCGAACAGACCAGCGATCGCGGGTAGTGGAGGTTTCGCACGGACAATGCCACGCTTGCCTTCGATGCTTTCCAAAAGGGCGGTTTCTTCGCCGCACACATAGGAACCCGCGCCGACGCGCACCTCCAGGTCAAAGGCCTTGCCCGAACCGCAGAGATTTTTGCCAAGATAACCTGCAGCCTCTGCCGTCGTGATGGCATCATTCAGCGCTGCGATTGCATGTGGATATTCCGAACGCACATAAATGTAACCCTTGGTCGCACCCACGGCCAAACCAGCAATCGTCATGCCTTCGATCAGCATGAAGGGATCGTCTTCCATCACCATGCGATCAGAGAAAGTGCCCGAATCACCCTCATCGGCATTACAAACGATGTATTTCTGTGCTGCTTGAGTGGTGCGCACCGTGTTCCATTTGATCCCGGTAGGAAAAGCCGCGCCTCCCCTGCCGCGCAGTCCCGACTCCGTGACTTGCTGCACGATCTGCTCTTGCGTCATCGACAGCGCACGCGTGAGACCGACAAAACCCTCATGCGAAAGATAATCGTCAAGTGAACGAGGATCCGTGACACCGATGCGAACAAAGGTCAGTCGCTCCTGATTTTTTAGAAAAGGAATCTCCTCAGTCTTGCCCAGACAGAGCGGATGCGGCTTGCCAAGAATGAAATCTGCGTCGAACAACGAGGCCACATCATCTTCACCGACCGGACCAAAAGCCAGTCGCTCGCCGTTGATCTCGACCTCGACCAGTGGCTCCAGCCAAAACATGCCTCGCGAGCCATTGCGGACGAGTTGAATATCGATCTTTCGCGCCGTGGCCTCGCGCTCGATGGCCTCGGCGACCGCATTTGCGCCCAGTGCCAGAGCTGTGGAATCACGCGGAACAAAGACCCGAACACTCATGACATGCTCCTTGCCTGATCGACAAGACGCTTCAAGCGTTCAGTATTCATCCTCGCATGGACGTCCTCATTGATCATTACCGATGGGCCGCATGCGCACTGACCGAGGCAATACACCGGTTCCAACGTTACTGAACCATCCGCGGTAGTCTGATGAAATTCACAACCGAGCGCCTTTGCCGCATCTGCAGCAAACACATCTCCGCCGACAGCCTGACAAGCTTCCGCGCGGCAGATCTGCACGACGACCTTCCCGGCTGGTTTGTCGCGGAAGTGGTGGTAATAACTGATCACTCCGTGAACCTCGGCGCGAGATAGATTGAGCCGGTCAGCGATACGCGGAACCGCACTGGCCGGCACGTGGCCCTCAGCAGACTGGATAGCATGAAGCACTGGAAGGAGTGCTCCTTCCAGTTCGGCATAGCGGTCAATAATGGCGTCGACGGTATCGACGTGGTCGGCATCGCGCATGGGCTCCCCCGGTAAGCGGCTAATTATGCACAACAAAGCATATGAAATCTGTCTGCAGAAGCTGCATTCCTTTGAATGTGTGGATATTCGGCCTGGTCAGCCCGACTGTCAATATGTGATTTATT
>JBEDGK010000194.1:0-8071 GCA_041174665.1 Pseudomonadota bacterium | reverse complement strand
TAGCGCGCGCCCACAGCCGCGCGCAATGCTCGGCAATGGCCGAACTAGCGCCTATGATCACGATGCGCGGTTTGGACAAAGCAGGATCTCCGTTGAATGACGCGCGCGTCAGCTACCGATGAGCCGTCGCGACATCGCCGAGCTAATACCCGGATCACGCAGCGACAAAAACTCTTTCAGCCGAGGATAACCCGATTCGAAAAGATCGACGGGCATGCG
Organism: Pseudomonadota bacterium; assembly: GCA_041174665.1. GTDB lineage: Bacteria > Pseudomonadota > Gammaproteobacteria > Burkholderiales > Burkholderiaceae_D > Pernthalerella. The sequence goes on along the minus strand of JBEDGK010000194.1, from coordinate 7,852 downwards.
CGCATCCTTGGCCATGTATAGCCTGCCCCGGCACTCACGCACGATCGCATCCAGTGCAGCAAGCAATTGCAGTGTGGACTGACCCCGATTTGGAAAATCCAGCGCCAGCGTGACCCCCGGCATTGGAAAACTGAGCATACCGGTCGACTGACGGTTGCCAAAGGTCTTGAGCACCGCCAAAAAGGATCCCGTTCCCGAGCGCGCGATGCGCTTCAACATCGCTTGCACTGCCTGCTGACCAACCTCACGTGGCAGCACGCACTGATACTGGAAAAATCCGCGTGGCCCGTAGATACGGTTCCAGTCGCGCACATCGTCCAGCGGATGGAAAAATGCTTCGTAATGCTGCACCGATCTGCGGTTGGCTTTTTTCAGATGAAAATACATCGCGTTGAAAGGCCGCAGCGACAGCGGATTCACCAGCGACACAGGAGGCACGAAAGGCATGCGCCATGACCGCGATACGTGTGGCGCATCTTTGCCCGCGTCGACCGCATTCGCGCGCATGAAAATACCGCGTCCTGCGCCATTCAGACAATCCACCCAGGACACGGTGTGCTCCCAGTCCGGTTCCGAGGCATCGGATAATGCAAAAAATTCGGACAAGTCGCGATACGGCAGCGTCTCGACTGAGAGCCAGGGGCCCGGCGTGCGCTTTAGCTGCAGCTCTGCCTCGGTAATCACGCCGGTCAACCCGAGACCGCCCACAGTAGCCTCAAACAACACGTCACCCGGCCTGCACTCGGAGAGGCTGCCATCCGTGCGCGCCAGTGACAGCCGGCGCACATGATCGCCAAAGCTGCCTGCCTGATGATGGTTTTTGCCATGGATGTCATTCGCGATTGCACCACCCACCGTGACGAATTGCGTGCCCGGCACCACGGGCAGCATCCAGCCACGCGATACGCATAGCCGCTGTATGTCGCGTAGCAGAAGGCCCGATTCGCAGACCAGCCTACCCTGATGCTCGTCAAATGCAATAAAGCGATCCAGACCCGTCGTATTCCACAGCACGCCACCGGGATTCAGACAAACATCGCCATAGCTGCGACCCATACCGTACGGGAGACCAAAGGCATCGCGCTTCATGCGTGCAGCGACCTGCATACGGTCAGACAGGGGATACACCCGATGCTCGAACTCGCCAAGCCGCCCCCAGGAAGTCACCGTTACCATACCCATCCCTTCGATGCTGCGGCGAGCACTAGCGCAAATGCCAAGCCAGAGAGCAAACTGGCGCGGTCACGCAGCGCAAACAATAAAGGATCGTCATGCATCTGCCCACGATGCGCCCTCATCCAGATCCAGCTGACCCAGAACAACATGACAGGTACAGCACACCACATGATCGTCGGCGACTGATATAACTTAAGTACAGCATCACTGTTCAGATACAAGGCCAGAACCACGACAGAGGCGTAGCCTGAGGTGATACCTAAGGATTGCACCAGCGGAGCATCAGAGATCAGATAGCCGCGGCCATGGGCTTTTTCTTTGCCCGCATCAGCCTGCACGATCAGCTCGGCATAACGCTTGACAAAGGCCAGCGACAAGAACAAAAAGACTGCAAAAGCCAGTAACCAGAACGATAGCGGTATACCTGCCGCTCCCGCACCGGCGATGATCCGCAGGGTGTACAGCATGGCCAGCACGAGGCAATCGACCAGCATCAGCCGCTTCAGGCCCCATGAGTAGGCGCAAGTGAGTAGAAAATAAAACAACAGCCAGCCAGTGAACACTGGCCCGATCGGTAGCGCAAACAGTACCGCATTGAGCATCAGCAGCGGCACCAGCATCACGCCCTTGGCGACAGGCACCTGACCTGATGCGAACGGCCGCAGTCGCTTACGCGGGTGGTGACGGTCACTGTCGAGATCGAACAGATCATTCATGACATAGACCGCCGATGCGCACAACGAGAACGCCAGAAAGCCCAGCAACATCGCTGAGCTCGTGGCGGGATCAGGTATCTGATGCGCGGCCAGCGGCGCAATGAACAGCAGTAGATTTTTCGTCCACTGATGCAGCCTGAGGACGCGCGGCAGTTGCGCAGATGACGAGGGCTGGGGTTCAAACACCGCTTCGATCTGACAGCAGGCGCGTGCCTGCCGCTCGACGCTTGCAGAAGCATTCACTACGATTGCCTGTCGCGCCTTGTGCCAGACAGGCACATCATCATGAGAATTGCCCGCGTAGTCGAAGCCTTGAGGTCCGAAACGCGATTCAAGCGCCGCCGCCTTGTTGCGTGCACTGAGATTGTGCTGACCGTCGCTGGCCATCACCTCATCAAACAGCCCAAGATGCGTCGCGACGGCGTCCGCCATCGATTTGTCTGAGGCCGTGCACAGTATCAGATACCGCCCCTGCTGGCGTTGCGTTATCAGCCAGTCGATCAAGGCTTGATTGTAGGGGAGCGACGCGGCGTCGAATTCGGTGAGTGCGGCGAGCCTGGCTTTGAGATATGCCTTGCCCTTGGCGAGCCATGCCGGTATGCGCAGCGCCATCAGCGGATGCGAGCGCAGTGCACGGATCGCTGACTCGTCAAGCGTATCCGTGAGGATCAATGTGCCATCAAGATCAACAGCCAGCGGGATCGAAGTCAAATGCCTGTCCTCGGGGACGAAACTGCGCGTCATTGTAAATCAGGGGGAATGCTGAAGCTGAAAACCAGCCACGTTAGGTCGATGACAAGGCGGCAGCGCGGCAGCGCAGTGCCGATATACGGCAAGGTACTGCAAACCCCACCAGCGACTTCAGGGGATACACTCTGAACACTGGCGGCGACTCGCCAGTGGCCGTTGAACACGCTCTCTCGGTGCTACTATACATAACGAATGATTGCCTGAGTCGTTCAATCAACCGATGGACAATCTTCCCACCCTGATGCGCGAAATACGGACGAAGTATCCCGACGATGTACCGCTTGAGGTACTGGAAGCCTACTGCCGACGCTACCAGCATTATTATCATCAGCATATTGAACACCAACCCGCGCGATTCTATGGTGCGTGGGGTTGGTCAGAAGCGAGGCGGCGGGAATTTCGAAAGGCTTTTGACGCTACTAGTCGCCAGCGCAACAAATAGCCTGTCTACTGATAATCTTTGATCAGTGCATCGATCGCATCATTGATGTTGGCTATGCATTTTTCAAGAATCACGCAATCTTCAGCCTCCGCAGATATTCTTTTTGAATCAGTATAGATTGGCATGATGTCGTTCAGCCGAAACTCCGGAAGCTGCATATCCATCGTATTGAGCGTCCTCACTGTCATCAGAATGGAGAAAAAAGAAAGGCGGTAGTACAGGGCAATCGACGCGTTGTCGGAAAGATTGTTTTCTTCGACATATTTTGCAAACAGCGTCTTGATGGTATCAATCAAGTGCAGCCGCTCACTCGGGATGCCGAAATCAATGCAGAGCTTTTGTTCAGCCCGTTGCCACTTTCTTTGAATTTCTTTATCTGGCATGTTCTCGCTTTTTCGGGGCTGGGCTATGAACGATCCGCATGACCAAAGACCTCCGGCGGCTGTTATGCAGGCATTCAAGGGCTCCTGAACACGCGCACATCCTCCTCTGGTCAGCCTGAGTGTGAACCTGAAGAGTACGCGTCTGGCCCAAAGATACTGAGACGACTACCGCTGCGATACCGCATCCACGACCGCCAGCGCAGTCATATTCACGATGCGGCGCACCGTCGCTGACGGAGTCAGCACATGCACCGGACGCGAGCAGCCAAGCAGTATGGGGCCGATCGCCACGCCGTTGCCAGCAGCGACTTTCAGCAGGTTGTAAGCGATATTGGCTGAGTCGATATTGGAGAACACCAGCAAATTGGCATCGCCCTTCAACGGCGTGTCGGGCATGGTTTGTTTGAGCAGGTGCGCATCTAGTGCGGTGTCACCATGCATCTCACCATCGGCTTCGAGACCGGGTGCGCGTTCGCGAATAATCGCCAATGCATCACGCATTTTTTTCGCAGACTCGCTGTTGCTGCTGCCAAAATTCGAATGTGACAGCAGCGCGGCACGCGGGTGCAAACCAAAGCGTCGCATTTCCTCGGCTGCCAGTATCGTGATCTCGGCGATCTGCTCAGCGGTCGGATTTTCGTTCACATGCGTATCGACCATCACCACCTGGCGATCGTGCAGTACCAGCGCATTCATTGCGGCATAGGTATTCACACCGGAACGCATACCCAATACCTGATCAATATAGTGAAGATGCAGTGCGGTCGTGCCAAAGGTACCGCAAATCATCCCGTCGGCATCGCCTTTATGAATGGCCATCGAGCCGATCAGCGTGTGGCGGCGACGCATTTCAAGTTTGGCGTACTGTTCGGTCACCCCCTTGCGGCGGGTCATCGACAGATAGGTTTCCCAGTAAGAACGATAGCGCTCGTCACGCTCCGGGTTGATCACGTCAAAATCGAGCTCGGGGCGAATACGCAGACCATAGCGCTCGATGCGCTGAGCAAGTACCGCTGGACGACCAATCAGAGTCGGCTTGGCCAGCCCTTCGTCGATTACCACCTGCACCGCACGCAATACACGTTCTTCTTCGCCTTCGGCATACACAATGCGCTTTTTCTCGGCAGGGGTTTTCTTTGCCATGGCAAACACCGGCTTCATGAAGCTACCGCTGTGATAGACAAACTGCTGCAGCTTGTCGGTGTAGGCCGCCATATCGCGAATCGGGCGTGAGGCGACGCCCGAATGCTCAGCTGCTTTCGCCACAGCTGGTGCGATTTTCAGCATCAAGCGTGGATCAAAAGGCTTGGGGATCAGGTAATCCGCGCCAAAAGATAAATTGTTCACGCCATAGGTGGTAGCAACCACATCGGATTGTTCGGCTTGGGCCAACTCGGCAATCGCGTGCACCGCTGCGATTTCCATTTCTCGCGTGATCGTCGTCGCACCACAATCCAGCGCACCGCGAAAAATGTAGGGAAAGCACAGCACATTGTTGACCTGATTCGGATAATCCGAGCGGCCCGTCGCGACCACCGCATCATCGCGCACGGCGCGTACTTCCTCCGGCAGAATCTCGGGCGTCGGGTTGGCCAGCGCCAGCACCAGCGGACGATCTGCCATCGCGCGCACCATGTCCGGCTTGAGTACCCCGCCTGCCGAGAGGCCGAGGAAGATATCGGCGCCCGGAATCACTTCGGCTAGCGTGCGCGCTGGGGTAGCTTGCGCGAAGCGTTCCTTGTCCGGGTCCATCAGCTCGGTACGGCCCTTGTACACCACGCCCGCCAGATCGGTAACGGTGATGTTCTCAATTGGAAAGCCCAGATCAACGATCAAGTCCAGGCAGGCCAGCGCCGCAGCGCCTGCACCTGAAACCACCAGCTTGCATTTCTTCAGATCTTTACCGACCACTTTCAGGCCGTTCAGAATAGCGGCACCGACAATGATGGCCGTACCATGCTGGTCGTCATGAAATACCGGAATCTTCATCCGGTCGCGTAGCTTGCGCTCGATATAAAAGCACTCGGGCGCCTTGATATCTTCAAGATTCACGCCACCGAAGGTTGGCTCCAGCGCGGCAATGATGTCGCATAGCTTGTCCGGATCAGTCTCGTTGATCTCGATATCGAACACATCGATGCCGGCAAACTTTTTGAACAGCACGCCTTTGCCTTCCATGACCGGTTTGGCGGCCAGCGGGCCGATGTTACCCAGACCGAGCACCGCAGTGCCATTGGTGATCACAGCGACCAGATTGCCACGAGCGGTGTAGCGGAAAGCATTCGATGGCTCAGCGGCGATCTCTTCGCATGCCGCCGCCACACCGGGCGAATAAGCCAGTGCGAGGTCACGCTGGTTGGTGAGCTGTTTGGTGGGAGTGACGCTGATTTTGCCGGGGGTGGGAAATTCGTGGTACTCAAGGGCTGCCTGGCGAAATTGCTGGCGAATCTCTTGCTGATTGCGTTCGGAATCCATGCGGGGCAGCTTTCTGTGGCGCGTATTTGAAGGCAAATGATTCTAACAGACCATCGGTGTCGTCCCTGCCCATCGGCTCCTAATTGAGCATCCTCCCCGAGCCAACATGGCCATTCGGTACAATCGCCAGATGTTGTCTGAATTCCAGCTGATCGAGCGTTACTTCCACCGAGCACCGAGGCCCGCAGGACCGGTACGCCTTGGTGTGGGAGACGATTGTGCATTGCTGCAAATACCCGCGGGCGAAACACTCGCTGTCTCGACGGATATGCTGGTGGAAGGTCGCCATTTTTTCGCCGGCGCCGATCCTCATGCGCTGGGACACAAAACACTGGCAGTCAATCTCTCCGACCTTGCCGCGATCGGTGCGCGCCCGCTGGGATTCACTCTGGCGCTATCGCTGCCGTCCGCTGACGCCGATTGGCTAGACGCATTCTCAACAGGACTGCTCGCACTGGCCGATTCGCATCAGATCGAACTCGTCGGCGGCGATACCACCCGCGGCCCGCTCAACCTGTGCGTGACCGTCCTGGGCAGCGTACCCGAGGGTGCGGCGATCCGACGCAGTGGCGCGCACCCCGGCGATGAAATCTGGGTTTCGGGCAGTTTGGGTGATGCAAAGCTCGCACTATCTGCTTTGCTCGGCGAAATTACGCTCACGGGAGATCAGCTGTCGCTCGCCTCGGAAAGACTTCATACACCGACGCCGCGCAATGCGCTAGGACTGGCGCTGCGCGGGATAGCGACTGCGGCGATCGATGTGTCGGATGGCTTGCTGGGCGATCTGGGTCATATTCTCAAACAATCCGACGCCGGAGCGGTCATTCATGCCGACGAGCTGCCCTATGGGCTCGCGCTGTCGCGCCGCGACCCGGAACAGCGGCGCGCATTTGCGCTCAATGGTGGCGATGACTATGAGCTCTGCTTCTGTGCGCCCGCCAGCCAGCACGATGCCGTGCTCGATGCTGGCCGACAGACCCACACCGAGGTCACTTGCATCGGCCGCCTACGCGCAGAGCCCGGCATACAACTGCTGGATGCTAACGGGCGGACACTCGCGCTAATGAACCAGTCTTTCGATCATTTCAGTTCATGACAAATCCCGAGCCATCCCTAACCGAGGCCGCAGACCCAATCTGGCCCGCCACGCCACGAAAACCGACCGCAGACTTCATGCTGTCCCATCCAGCCCATCTGCTGGCTTTGGGTTTTGGCAGTGGCTTGTCGCGTTGGGTACCGGGCACCATTGGCACCTTGTTTGGGTGGCTGCTGTTCCATGCGATGTCTGTGCGCTGGCCCGAAGTGCTGACGCCTGCCGTCTGGGGCCTGCTGATCGTCGTCGGATTTGTCATTGGCGTGTGGGCCTGCGACCGCACCGGGCGCGCGCTGGGCGTACCGGATCATGGCGCGATGGTCTGGGACGAAATTATCGCCATATGGCTGGTGATGCTGTTTGTCACTCCAGCCAGTTTCAAGGCGCAGCTGGCAGCGTGTCTGATATTCCGTTTTTTCGACATGACCAAGCCGCCGCCGATCAGACAATTCGAGAAGCGCTTCAAGGGCGGCTTTGGCGTGATGGCCGACGATATCATCGCGGCATTCTTCACTCTGCTAGTGCTTGCACTATGGCGTTTTTGGTGAATCCCTGACACCATCTCGGCATCGGATCACTGGAGCACTTTATGGACACGCTGAATGAACTCTCCGAGCAAGTCGGCCAAGCGCTGAAGAAAAAAGGCTGGCTGCTTGCTACCGCAGAATCCGTAACGGGCGGCGGCATCTCTCAGCTGATTACCGATGTCGCCGGCTCCTCGGAATGGTTCGATTGCGGCTTTACGACCTATTCGAACAGTTCAAAAACACAATTCCTCGGTGTGCCCGAGGCGCTGATTGCGCAGCTTGGTGCTGTC
>JBEDGK010000193.1:0-10066 GCA_041174665.1 Pseudomonadota bacterium | reverse complement strand
TGGTCAGATCAACCGCCGTTTTTGCAGGGTCTCTACCAGATTCACGCCACAGAAAATTCAGCGCTTCTGTCTCACCGGCGATCAGACAGTGCATCACCGTGCGCTCAAAATCTCTATTACTAGGCAAAGGCGGATCAGCAGGATTTTGTTTGCCGCCTGGGATTTTTCCGAGAATTAAAAAATCTAGCTCAGGGGTTTTTTCGTGCTCAAGCAGTTGTTCATAATCTTGCCTTGCATAAGGCAAACTGCCCATAACTGGCGGCAGTTTCGGACCGCTGGTAAAAGCGGCGGAGGTAGATTCAGGCGCTACGGGTTCGGCGGGTCCGCTGCTCGTTGTTGTTGAGGGTGAATTGGAAGGTATCATCAGCATATCCCCAAAAAAGTCAGCAAAGTGCTTGCTGCGCTGTCTGGATAAGACTGTTGATACGTAACTTCACCGACCAGCGGGTGCTTTGAAAGTTTCGTCAAATTAGCTGTCGCTTGTACTATGTAATGGCGATGCGGAGCATGCCACTATCGATCGTAGTGGCCCAAGCATTAGCTCGATCGGGCGCTTGACCCTCCCAGCCACGCTAATAACAGCATGCGGCATTCGTCAAACGGGTATCAAATCATGGGCTGCCGACACTGAACCCGGATTCACGCCCACCAAAAATCCGATTAGCTCGTCTTTCGCATCCCAGGCACCACTGTTGTTTGTATCTAGATAAAGACCCGCACCTGGCAGCTTGCCGACGGTGAGCGCAGAAAAAAAGTAGGTACCGGCCTTGACCTCGATCTTGTCTCCCTCGGCGGCACTGAAATCTCCGATCGCCGCAAAATCCTTGGCGCCCGCTGTATTGTTATTGCCATCATTATAGAAAACGATGTTCTGCTCACCGAGCACAAACACATCGGCACCACCAAGGCCGATCAACATATCAGAGCTCTCCTTGCCAGCTCCGGATCCAGACTGCGGGAGACCGCTGATGCGGTCTGCACCGGCCGTGCCGACCATGGCATCACTGCCGGTGGTACCAAACAGTATTTTCCCCACGGTGTCGATGGACACATTCTCCGACTGAGCGGCCTGACCCGAATTGCCAGCCAGATCGGTATAACTCCCCGCAGCGATCGAAAAAATATTATCCGTATCAATCGTTTCTGAGGGTGGGGTATACAGCGCAGTGAATTTTTTACCTGCCTCGACCTCGGTGAACTGAGTAAGGCCAGCGATTGCCCCCTCCAGAAGCACATCATTTACTGAAAAATTCGATACCGTCTCGGTAAATGTAAATGTCAGCAATGTGGATTCACCCCGGGTCAGATGCGTATCCCCCACCGTAATGCTGGCACCGGGCGCGAGCGTATCGATGGACAAAGCCGAAGATACGGCACCCAGCCCAGGATTCCCAGGCATATCCGTATACTCGTCACTCAACAGCATCGTCACGCCAGAATGTTCAATGCCGGATTGCGGAGTGAAGACTACCGAGTAAATCTTGCCCTCTGCATCTTCCTGCTGGAAGTTGCCCAGCCCACCGACCGGCTGGCTGAGGCTCAGATCACTCAGCTCAAAATTCTTCACAACCTCTGTAAAGTTGAGTATCAGTTTGATCGACTCGCCAGAGATTAACGGCATATGGACCGGGTCATCCAAGGTAATGGATACCTGCGGTGCCAGCGTGTCGATAGACAATTCCGGTGATTGCGTTGGCAATCCCTGATTCCCTGCCAGATCGGTGTAGTCATCACTCAACAGCATCGTCACGCCAGATTGTTCAATGCCGGATTGCGGAGTGAAGACCACCGAGTAAACCTTGCCCTCTGCATCCTCCTGCTTGAAGTTATCCAGCACCCCTGCTGCCTGATTGAGGCCAAGATCACCCAAATCAAAATATTTGATGACTTCCGTAAAAGTGATCAACAGCTTGAGTGACTCACCCGAAATCAATTGAGCATCAGCTCCGTCTGCCATGGCAATAGACGCCACCGGCGCAAGAGTGTCGATACTGAATAACGGCGATTCGGTGTGTATCCCTGAGTTGCCGGCGATATCTGTATAGCTGCCACCGACAAGGATCTTGACACCCCATTGCTCCACCCCTGATTGAGACGTGAAGATGACTGAGTAAATTCGACCGGCCGAGTCTTCGGGCTGAAACTGATCTAACGTACCCAAAAGAGGATCGACACTGAGGTTATTTATGGTAAAAAATTTGACCGACTCATTAAAAGTAAAATCGATTCTGCAAGTTTCATTGCTTATCAGATCTTGATCGCTTAACGAGATGTCCAGCAATGGAGGCTTGATATCGACCACGAGTGGCTTGATGTCACTGGCTAGCCCCGCATTACCAGCGAGGTCAGTGTACCCACCTGCGATAACCCCTATTTGGGTAGCGCCGCCACTGTCGGGCCAATTTGCTCCGGGGGAGTAATGGAAAGTAAAAATTTTTCCATTGCCTGCAGGTGAAATCTGAATCAGGGATCCATCAGAAGGGGGCAATTGAATGTCATTCTTATCGAACCCAGTAACATCCTCGTTGAAATTTATGGTGATATCAATGCCGTCTGCGAGGGATATTGCAGACGACAGCACCAAAGTTGGCACAGGAGGTGTCGTATCTGGAGTATCGATTGAGAAGGATACAGATTCTGCATATCTACCTTCATTTACAAATAGATCGAAATAGGAGTTGTCAGCTATTTGAATAGTGCAGGAAGACAATTGTGTATTTTCTTTCGGAGTGAATATTGCGGTGTATTGAGTGTCAGATACCTTTTGAAACGCACTAATGGTCCCGGCATCTGGGCTTTGCAATATGTCGCTCTGAGTAAATCCGGCTACCGGCTCAGAAAACAGAAAAGTAAGTTTCACACCATCTGTGGAAATTAATGGTTTTGAGGTGTCAGCTTCCAATGTAATTTCGCATGTTGGATAAATTGTATCGATGTCAAATGTTGTACTTGACACGTCAAAACCTGGTGAACCACTTTTAAAAATGTAGCTGTTACCTTTCAGCGCTATGACGTTATCTGTTGAAGCTATGTCAGCACTGACGTTGAGATTAAAATTAATTTCCTGCAAATATCTAGAGCCATCACTCCACGTTCCAAACAAATAACTAGAATTACTTATAGAACATCCCTCAGGGATTACAAAGTCTGAGAGATCTAAATCTGACGTCGGCTCTGAAATACTGCAGCTCACACTAATAATCTCGTTGTTTGACAATACGCCGTCAACGATACTCTCTCGTACTTCAATATTGATTGAAGGGATATCCATGGTTTTCCTTCAGATAGGTGTCGCTCGACAAACTTTCGAGCAATAAATTCAATCAATTCATAGTACACATCTGCAAAAAGGATATTTTCAACAGGTGCCAATGAAGGGGAAGTGCTTCAGAACCAACAGGTAAATACCGTTTGTCTGAGCACTACTGTAGAAGTGGGGGCAAGAACATACAACTGTGCTGATGCACTAGTATTATTCTGTGCAGACGGTCAGAGTCAGGTACACAACAACCTAATCCAGTGTGCGGTTGTAGCAGCCAGCCTGAGGTATCACGCCCACCTCGGCATCCTGAACGGCAGCATGCATTGCACGACAGGCGACACCAGCCTCGGCACATTCAATGTTTCATGCACACTGATGACATCTTCGCCGAACAAACGGCTCTTGAGCACGGATCGCTCGTAGAAAGGCGTGTCTTCCAGCATATCGATCACGCGTACCGGCGCGTTGCCCTCGCTACGCATACGCCGAGGGATGCGCCAGCCGGTCAGCTCTAGCGCTTGTCGCGGTGGTGGGGAAAATTCTTCGATGCGCCCATTGGGCATGAACCGCAGCCCCAGAAGACGATCTTCCCCCTGCTTCTGCTGCACGTCGTAGATCACCGCTGCGGAACCGTCAGACAGCAGCGAGCGTGACCAGTCCCATTCGCGGAAAGGCTCGCTGATAGGTTCATCGCCTTCGTTGGAATCCAGATAGGCATGACCACTCCAACGCATCGAGGGATTCTGCATCTCGACTTCAACGCGTGCGCACGCGGCCAGCGGGCCCCAGCGGTGGCGCCCGCCATCATCCAGCGGCACACTGAAGGTGGAGAGGGACGAGGGATACACGCGCACCTTGCCGCGCACCGGCAAAGGCAGCGGCATGCCGACTTCGCAGATATCGATCTCCAGATGATCGCCATGCCATTGCAGGCTGCTGGGGCCGATGGTGAACTGGCGGGCATCGCGCTGCATGCTTTGCTGACCCCGCTCGGTCATGCTCCAGCGACGATGGCGTCCGTAGAGCGCAACATTCAATGCGCAATGGTTTTCCGGATCAGCAGCACTGCGTTTCAAAGCGCTGCGGTAATACGGCGAGAAAACGCTACCGACAAACGCAATGAGAGTCAGTCCATGCTGGCCGTCATCGCTGAGCGCATCGACATACCACCAGAGATAACCACCCGACGGGACCGGCTGGTCGAATCGAGGTGCGCCATCAGCGTCGCGGCCGCCAGCTGGCCGGACATCGCGGCCATCGGTACGCCCGGGCCCGGGTGCACGCTCCCGCCCGCCAGAAACAGCCCCGGTATCCGACTCTTCGCTCCCGATCTCGCAAACGCCGACATCCAGCCGTGCGTCGCCATCCCGTACAGCGCTCCTCCACTCCCCGGAAACATCTGATGAAAATCGCCCGGGGTGGTTCGCAAGCAGTTCTGCGGCGTGCGATTGATAGTCAGACCGCAGCGGGCCAGATGGGAAAAGGAATGGCTCTCGCATTCGGCTATCTCCGATTCGGTGAGTGTGCGGCTGCTCTCTGCAGGAGCGTTGACCAGCACGAGTAAACGATCCCTTTCGGGCGCGGCATCGTCGATGCCACGGTCTTGCGCGCAGACATAGACAGTCGGTGTCTGCGGCAGACGGCCGCGGGAAAAAATGTCGGTAAATTCGCTTCGGTAATCTGACTGGAAAAACACGTTATGACGCTCCAGCGGAAAGCCGGATGTCTCGGCGTTGATGCTCCAGGTCAGTGCGGAGAGGGAACGTTTTCCGGAAGAGAGCGCGGGCGCCGCGCGGCGTACTTTCGGTCCCAGCAGGTTCTGAGAAAGCGCGGACACATCGCCGTTAAAGACCACACTGTCCGCGGCAATTCGTTCGCCATTGGCTAACCTGACGCCGGACACGCTCTCGCCTTCCCTCTCGATCTCGCTGCAGGGCGAGCGATAGCGGATTTCCACGCCGCGCTGCTGAGCAAGACTCGCCAGCGACTGTGCGAGTGCATGCATACCACCTTGTACCGACCACACACCATCAAGCTCGACTTGCGTCACCAGCATCAGCGTCGCCGGCGATTGCCACGGCGATGAGCCGCAGTAGGTGGCGTAGCGGGCGAACAGCTGCCGCAGACGACTGTCATGAAAATGCTGGCCGAGTGAGTCCCAGAGATTGCTCATCGGGCCTAATGAAGCCAGTACGGCAAGGCCTTTCATACCCAGATCGCCCGCCATGCTCACCAGCGTCGGCGACTGCGAACGAATGAACGGGCCTTCCAGCGTGTCGTACACTTCGCGCGCCTGCCGGCAAAACTGCATGAAGCGCGCCGCCTCCGAAGGCCCGGCAAAGTGGGCGATTGCCTCACGCGAAGCATTCGGATCAGCAAACAGATCCATACGCTCGCGAGCATTCCATGCGTGCCGCGCCAATACCGGCAATGAGGTCAGCGTGAGCTCTTCATCCAGCCTGCGACCCGCGCTTTCATAAATCTGTTCGAAGATCCAGCGCATCGTGAACACGGTTGGCCCGCTGTCGATCGGTGCGCCATCAACAAGAGGTTGGCGCATCTTGCCACCCGGTGCATCCATGGCTTCGACCAGCGTGACCTGCAGGTCGCGCTGCGCGAGCTGCAGCGCGGCCACCAGACCGCCGATACCCGCACCAATCACGACTACGCGATGATCGCGTCCTGTGCGAATGATGGCGCTCGCGCTAGTCATACACACGTCCCTTCCACTGCCCCTGCAAACGCAGCGGCACGAAGCGAACGAACATGGATTCAGAGAAGAACTGGTGCTTCCATGCCGCGCGTATGGCGTCGAGATGCGCGCCGGTACGCGCATAGGCATCCATCGCTGCGGTGTTTTGCCAAAGGCTGAAGGTCGCTTGTCGCAACAGGGGTGCTTCGCCCATGCCTGTCGCCAGCTCGCAGCCTTCCGCTGAGCTCAGATCACGCTGTGCGGCGGGTGCGTGGCGCCAGAATGCTGCAGCTGCGGATGCGCGGATAGACGCCCGCGTGAGTGTCGCCACCGGAGCATCAGCCGGCAGGGTCGCGGTCGGTGCAAGCGTTATCCCATCCCATGAGCCACGCACACTGGCCGCGCGCAAAGTAGCGATGAACAGTTCTTCGCTGCGCTGGCGGTAGCGGTCAATCAATGTCGAATGAGCGATGAAATCGCTGGCAGAGTGCTCGGAATCGAATACGCAGAACATCGCCTGATGCGACGGGCTGGGCATGAGCCCAAAACCACCACCGATGCCGCTTCCCAATGATTTGATAAATTTCAATCCTGGCGTGCGCTGTGGCAGCCAGCTGCCGAACGCTGTGCGATGCCAGCCCCAAGGCCAGTACATCGCGTGAAGTCGCGAGAGAATCAGAACTACCGTGCCGTCCACGGTATGAATGACGCGGCTGCGTGTCTGCTCGCTCTGTGCGAGTCCATCAGGCGGCATGCCCTCTGCGGGGGTCTTGCTGATGGTGCGACCTGCGGTCATGGTGACTCCGCAAAAAAGTTGCGGGTGATACGAATGGAGGCTCTGAAGAATCTGGGGAAAAGGATCCCGGCACATGCCGGGATCCGATGCTACGTGGTCACTTCACACTTCAGGCGTCTGCAACAACTCAACATCTACTCACTTCGCCGCCACCTGTTTCGGCGCGACGAGTTCCGGATGGTCCTTGATCATCGGGAAGCCATACAGCGGCTTGTACGCACCCTGGTGGCAGGTGGCACAGTTCACCTTGGCCACATCGCCGAGTGCACCTTTGCGCTCCACCGGGAAAGTATCGGTCAGTGGCACCATGTACTCCTTGTTCACATCACGCGCCATCCGTATGCCATGCCATGCTGTGATGCGTTGAGGCGGGCTTTCGTTCCAGCTCTGGAAGGAGCGCGAGTTGTGGCAATAGGTACAGTTGACGCCGAGCGAATTCGACATGTGCGTCATCAGGCCATAGGTCCACTCCGCCTGCTTGATCGACTGACGATTGCCCGAGGGCAGAGGCGTCGGACCGTTCACGCGGATCGGCTTGTCTTCCAGCAGGAAGGGCGTCAGCGGATCGGTCGGCAGCGACGACAGGTTCACATACTGCCCAGGCGTGTTCTGACCAGCGTTATCGCCGATGAAGTCTGCGCCCTTGTGTTGCGGCGGCAGCGTGAACCACACTTGCGTGGGCACCGGATTGCCGCGATGGCAGGTGTAGCAGGTGACGCCCGTATTGTTGACATGCTGCTGCCAGTTGCTATTGATGTGACGCGTCATCTCGATCATCTTGCGCGCGACGACCTTGGTGTATTTCGAGTCCTCGGCCAGGTTCTGCAAGTTGTGGCAGTACGCACAGCCTTCTTTCGGCGATACCCAAGTAGTAATGGCTGTCATCAGGCGGATGAACTGTCCCGCAGAGAGATCTCCGAGTACCTGCACGTTCTGATACGACTGCTTCGCGGTGGGTCCGCCATCTGGCACGGCGGGCAATGCGGGCGGCGCAGTGTTCAGCGCATCCTGCTTCTCGAGTATGCGCGGGTTGTACACCTGCACCATGCCCGTGCCGCGATAGCCATGCTGCACGCTGTCCATCGGTATGCGCTCGACCGGCGGCTCCTTGCAGCCGGCGAGCATCACGAGCCCCAGCGCAAGCGCAGAGGCGAGTTTAAGGCTTCGGTTGATCATGGCTTGGCTCCCTGCAGGGTGGCGGGATCCACGATCGGGCCCCACACTTGCGGATAAGGCGGGGCAACGCCATGCTTGACGGCCCACAGATACCAGTTGTCGACCACCGTGCCGGTCAGCAGGATGCCGATGCCACCGGTCAGCGGGCACAGCACAGCAAACCACCAGGCCCAGCGGTGAATCGATTCCATCGTGGCGTTAAAACCCATGGTCCAGCGCCAGAACAAGGCAGCGCGCTCGGTGGCGGTACCGCGATCGATAATCTGCTCGATTTCGCGCTCACCACCGTAGCGACCCACAGCGAGAATCGTCGCGCCGTGCATCGCAAACAGCAGCGCCGAGCCGTACAGGAAGGCGATCGACAGCGCATGGAAGGGGTTGTAGAACAGATTGCCGTAACGCAGTGAGAACGCGGCAGTCCAGTCGAGATGGGGGAATATCCCGAAAGGCACCGCCTCGCCCCACGTGCCCATCAATACCGGACGGAACAAGCCGAGCACGAGGAACAGCCAGATCGCAGCGGCAAACGCCCACGCGACATGCGTGCCCATGCCAAGCGCGCGAGCGCGGCGATACACATTCGCCCACCAGAGCAGGATGGACACCGTCAGGCACATGCCGGCAATCTGCCACCAGCCGCCCTGGTTCAACGGCGCGAGACCCAGGCCATGCCCGGGCGCAGGCGGATCGAGTGACAGCCAGAACAGTTGGCGCACGAACTGCACCGGATCCCAGCCGACCGAGGCCAGCATGTTGAACCCAATGATCACGAACGCGAACGTGCCGAACATGATGGACATGATGCCCAAGCCACCAAGATAGATCGGTCCGATTTGCGCATTGCCCAGTCGACCTGCGAGATGCCAGAGCCAAGGCTCGCCGGTGCGCGGACTGAGCGCATTTTTTTGCTCGATGCCGTGATGCAGCGGGCCGGTCACCTGCACGGCAGTAAAGAGATTCTGATATTCAGCCATTGCTGTCTCCTGCCTCGGTTAGTGCCAGATCGGCATGTTGAGCCACCAGCTCCACCACTCGGGCCAGCCGCGGCTCCAGAACGGTCCGGAGATCACGATGCACAGCGCGGAGAACAGCACCGCAGCCAGCGCAAGGAACAGTCCCAGACGGTGGATGCCCAGCGTGCCGACCGAGTAACCGATCAGGTCGCGGAAATACGTGTCTTCATGATCCGGCGTCTTGACGACCTCGCCCTTGGGCGGGTTAGTCGCGGAAAGCACCAGACCGCCATGCATGGACAGCGCCAGCGTGGTGGTGAAGAAGAAAGTGATCGCCAGCATGTGCGCCGGGTTGTAGTGGAAGTGAAGGTACTGATAGCCGACGTTCGAGACCCAGTCGAGGTGAGCGAAGATCCCGTAAGGGAAGCCATGACCCCACGCACCCATCAGGATGGGGCGAATCACGTTCAGCGTGACGTAGGCAAGGATCGCGATCGAGAACGCGAACGGCACGTGATAACCCATGCCGAGCTTGCGGCAGATCTCTACCTCGCGCAGCGCCCATGAACCGAAGGCACCGATCGCGCACACCGTGATCAGCTGCCACAGCCCTCCCTGCAACAGCGGCGCCATACGCAGCCCGTAAGAGAGGTCTGGCGGAGCGATGTTGATCTGCCAGACATTCCAGGTCGGCCCTTGCGAGGCACCCCAAAGAATCAGCGCAGTGCCGAGGAAGGCAAAGAACACCGTCGTGACCCCGAAGAAGCCCATGTAGAACGGGCCAATCCAGAAATCAAACAGGTCACCTCCCACCAAGGTGCCTCCGCGTACGCGGTATTTTTTTTCAAACGTCAGCATGCCCATGATCGAGCCCTCCTGCCGGGGACGCGTATCGTCATCCCCTGAAAATTCCGTTGAGGGCAGGTGCAGCCGGTCAGCGTCCGCCTGCGCCCGCCCACCACCGTGACGGTGGATTTACGATGATGCTTTCGGCATCGGTGCGTTCTGAGCGGTGGCGGCAGGTTTCGCGCCATCCATCCAGTTGAACTTGTTCGTCGACAGCAAAATGAGATGAATCATCGCTGCGAGTCCGAACAAAAAGATCCCCTGAACCACCATGGCTCGCAAAGGATCGTAAAGGCGCCATATTCTCCACATGGTTCCTACTCCCTAAAGTGTGTGTGACA
>JBEDGK010000192.1:0-28334 GCA_041174665.1 Pseudomonadota bacterium | reverse complement strand
GCCGCTGCTGATCCGCTGAAGATCGTCGCGTCCCACCTCCCATCCCCGCCCAAAGGGCGCACACTGGTGATCGGTGCGGGCAAGGCGGCGGCCAGCATGGCGCGCGCAGTGGAGCTTGCCTGGCCGGCCTCTGCGCCCATCGAAGGACTGGTCGTCACCCGCTACGCGCATGGCATGCCCACCGATCACATACAGGTGATGGAAGCGGGACATCCGGTCCCCGATGGCGCTGGAGAAGCCGCTGCTGCGCAAATACTTGAGCAGGTCTCGCGACTAGATGCAGACGATTTGCTGATTGCATTGGTCTCGGGAGGTGGCTCAAGTCTGCTATCGCTGCCGGTCGAGACGGTCAGCATGGCCGATCTGAAAGCAGTAACCAACGCCTTGCTGCGCTCGGGAGCGCCGATCACCGAGATGAATATCGTTCGCAAGCACCTCTCTCGGATTCAGGGCGGACGCCTCGCGGCGGCCTGCCGAGCGCCGATACTCACACTGGTTATCAGTGATGTCACTGGCGATGATCCGAGCGCGATTGCCTCTGGCCCGACGTGCGCCGATCCGAGCACCTATCGCGATGCGCTGGATGTCATATCGCGTTTCAATGTCGAGGCACCCGCCTCGGTACTTGCCCATCTCGAGAAAGGCGCGGCTGGCCTCGTCGCTGAGACGCCCAAGCCGGGCGACGCTGCGGTGGCACACTCGGATGTGAGAGTCATCGCGACTGCGCACCAGTGCCTGCGCGCGGCCGCCGACTTCTTTACCGATCATCAGATCACGCCAGTCGTGCTCGGTGACACGGTCACCGGCGAGGCTTCTGAGGTGGCAAAGGTCTATGCCGCACTGGTGCGGGAAATTCGCGACCATCAGCAACCGTTCAGGCCCCCGGTCGCATTGATTTCCGGCGGTGAATGCACAGTGACAGTGCGTGGTAATGGTCGCGGTGGACGCTGCGCCGAATTTCTGACCTCACTGGCTGTTGAGCTCGATGGCATGCCAGACGTGTACGCACTGGCAGCAGATACCGATGGCATTGATGGCACTGAGGACAATGCTGGTGCGCTGCTGCTGCCAGACAGTCCGGCGCGGGCAACGGCGAAGGGTATCAGCGCCAAACAACTGCTAGCCAATAATGACGGTTACAGTTATTTCGAGGCGCTGGGCGATTTGCTGGTGACTGGACCAACGCGCACTAATGTGAACGATTATCGTGTGATCCTTGTTCTGTAAAACGCCAGCAAATCTTCCAACTTCTTTAGTGGTTAATTCATTCGGGTCGCGTCATGATTTCCAAGATCATCCTTACCCGTCCCGATGACTGGCATCTTCACCTGCGTGACGGGGTGGTGCTGCGGGATGTGTTGCCCCACACAGCCCGGCAGTTTGCGCGGGCGATTGTCATGCCTAATCTTAAGCCGCCGGTTACCACCACGGAGATGGCCAGAGACTATCGGAAGCGAATACTTGATGTACTGCCGTCCGATATGCGTTTCGAGCCGCTGATGACACTCTATCTGACGGATAACACCACCGCCGACGAGATTGGGCGCGCCGTCGAGAGCGGCATTGTTCATGGCGTCAAGCTGTATCCCGCTGGTGCCACTACAAATTCCGACGCTGGCGTGACCGACCTCAAGCGCTGCATGGTTGCGCTTGAGCAGATGCAGGCGCTCGGCTTGCCGCTACTTATTCATGGTGAAGTCACTGACCGCGACATCGATATGTTCGACCGGGAGGCTGTATTCATCGAGCGCGTGCTGATACCCCTGCGTCGCCAGCTGCCAGCGCTGAAGATCGTGTTCGAGCACATCACGACCAACGAGGCGGTTCAGTATGTAAAGGAGGCGGATGGTCCGACCGCGGCAACCATTACGGCGCATCACCTGCTGTACAACCGGAATGCGATGTTCACAGGAGGCATGCGCCCTCATTACTACTGCCTTCCTGTGCTCAAGCGCGAGACTCACCGACAAGCGCTGATCGCCGCTGCAACATCAGGTAGTCCGAAATTTTTTCTAGGTACGGACTCCGCGCCGCATGCCAAGGGATTAAAAGAGCACGCGTGCGGATGCGCAGGTTGTTACACGGCTTTGCACGCCATGGAGCTGTACGCGCAGGCTTTTGAACAAGCGGACGCGCTGGACAAGCTGGAAGCTTTCGCGAGTTTCTACGGGCCTGATTTTTATGGACTGCCGCGCAATGCGGATAAGGTGACGCTGGAGCGCGCGACATGGAATGTGCCGGAAGAGCTGCCGATGGGCGACACGACCGTGGTGCCGCTGGACGCAGGACAATCGCTGAACTGGAAATTCGTCTGAGCTGACAGCCGGATGGATTTTTCTGCCATCGACTGGCAACGGCCCTGGCTGGCACACCTGAGTGAATTGGGAGCTCAACTCACCACCTCACCAGACTGGATTGCGGCAGCGAGTGCACTTGCCAGCGAACGAGGCTTGACGAACTCGATACATCTTCCTATCGTGTTTGTGCCGCACGACGTGCTGCCAAAGTCGGTGGCCTATGAAGCGCATATCCACGCGACCGGGCAAGTGCCGACACGCCATAACTTGCATGATTTTTTCAATGCGCTGATCTGGCTGCATTTTCCTGCTACCAAGCGCATGCTGAACCAGCTGCAGACAGCAGAAATTCATCGTAACCCGAGGCGAAATCTCCGAGGCAAGCAGCGTGACGCCGCGACTTTGTTCGACGAAAACGCGGCCATCTTTGTCAGCCGCCGATCATCAATGATCACATTGCTGGCGCAGCGACAGTGGCACACACTATTACTCGCCAATGCGACACGATTCCACGCTGAATGTCAGGTAATCCTGTTCGGCCATGCCTTACTGGAAAAATTAATTCAGCCCTACAAAGCCATTACGGCACATGTATGGCCCCTGCATTGTCAGGATCTGGGTAGTGAGGATCGAGGCCAGCTGCCGCTGCCTCTGCTGGATGAGGTATTGGCTGCCTCGGTTGCACCAGGTTTTGTCAGTAGCGATTTTCATCATTTACCGATCCTGGGAGTGCCCGGATGGTGGCAGGAGCAAGACGAAGCCTTCTACGCTGATGCCTCGGTATTTCGTCTGCCTAAAATGACTAAAGCATGAGTGGCCTATATAAAAAACCCGCCGGGTGGCGGGCAGTGAATCTGGTAGCGGACTCAGCAGCGCTGCTCAGAAACCTTTTTGCAGTCCGATGATGACCGCATTCGACGTGCCGGTCTGAGTTAATGTAGGGTCAGCTGCCGCATCACCTATTGCAGAGTAGGATGATGAAACGCCATCTGTAGCGCGATTGAATGCGGCATACAGATTCATCGTCTTTGACATCTCGTAGATCGCAGAGACGTTAATGATGCTCGGATGGCCGGGACCATCGTTACGCGCATAATTCACGCCAACAGTAGCATGCGGCATGAACTTCATTGAGGCGCCGAGAGTATAGGTCTGCGTTTTCTCTCCAGTTTGAGGATTGAAACGAACAAAATTCGCTGCGACGTTCATAGGTCCGACGGGTGCGCTTGCCCCCAACAGCCACTGCCGGTATTGCGAGTCACGGTCGGATATCGCTGCGACGAGAGTCAATTCCCCAAATGCATAGCCGAGGTTACCCGATGCAAAACGGTTTTCTCCGAACGAACCCGGCACGCCGCCGAGCGCATATAGTACGCTGGCCGTCGCGCCCCTCAGTAGCTCCGGAGGTAAAGTGTAAGTGATTGAGTTCGGGATGAAAAAGCCCCCAGTAGTACCCAGCGCCGGATCAGCATCCGTGCCGCCGGGGTATACCGGTACCGTGGCAGCGGCCTGATTCAGCACGGTGCCGGTGCGGTGCATCTGCAGCGCAGGCACATAAAAATTATTCCCTGCCAGGGCAAGTGTTGAGGTGTATGCGGCAATAAAAGGCGATAGATTCAGACCGGCTGACACCGAGCCCAGTGATCCACTCAGTCCGACATTGGCCAAACGACTGAACAAACCAGTGGTGCCGCCGTTCGCAATACCGCCATTGCCTGCATTGAAGCCACCCTCCAGCCGGACATGCGCTTTCATGCCGCCGCCCAGATCCTCGGTGCCTTTGAGCCCCCAGACCGATGGTACCCAGTTGCCCTCACCGAAGCTGGTGCGACGGCTTGAGTTACCACCGATGCCGCTTGCCGTGACCACCGATGCATCGATATTTCCATACAGAGTCAGCCCCGCCTCCGCGCATGCCGCGCCGCTCGCCAGCAGTCCGACGATCGCCGGTGCAAGAAGCTTTTTGTTCATCACGATCCCTCCAGTGGTTGACAGGTATGTCGAGAGTTTGGAGAGCCACGGTTTTTCAAGGACGTGCACGCTCAAACAGCGTGCATCGAGAATTTGTTAACGCTCAATTGGCATGAGATGCGCAGCAAACTGCAGCTGCTGGCGATGTGCTTTGCTTCTACAAAGCTCCACCCTACAAGGGGACACTCACTTTGTTTCGTCGCCATCGGAAGATCAATCACTTGAAGACTGGACCACTCATGTGCGTGGCCGTGACACAAAGTTATGATTGACTTTGATACGATGAACAGCCGGGATCGGGATGCCAGCAATGAGCGCGATAGCGAGGTGAAGAATGCCTTGGCTCAAAGACATGTTCGCTCAGCATGCCGAGCGAAGAGCGGAAACCAATGGGAAATGGTCGGGGTGAGAGGATTCGAACCTCCGGCCTCTACGTCCCGAACGTAGCGCTCTACCAGGCTAAGCTACACCCCGTTTTGGTGAGCCCGCGATTTTACTATCTCGCTTTTCTGGCGGCAAGTTCACACTACAGTTCTGCTAGCAGGTGCCGATACACTGGGAAGACGGTGAATCCGTGCACGATTAAGAAATTGCCAAATTGTTTATGCCGCACCAGAGCCCCGGGAACAGGGAAGTACTCAATGAAGCCTGAGCAGCGTTTGAGACTTAATCCGCTGAATGACGAGGAGCGCCAGATACTGAGGCTGGTGGTGGAAGATTATTACGCCGTGCTTCCGCCGGCGCTGCAGGTGCATAGCCTGTTTGCGACACACATACTCAGTCGTACCCTTCATCGTTTTGGCATTCGTACGCGCGTGCTGCCGTGCAGGCTGTGGTGTTCGTCAGTGCGCCCCCCAATGCCACACAACCGAGAAACGGTTGGCGGCGTTGTTAATTACTGGAATGCAGAAAAATGGAATGGTCACGTCGTGTGTCTCGTCGGAGACTGGCTCGTTGACGTGGCGCTATACCACCTCAATCCCGGCTTCAATTACGAGGTACCAAAGCTCATCGCGCGTCGCATCGTACGGCCCGAGCCGGGAATTTACGCGCGGTACCAGCTGAATAAGCAAACCGAATTCATCTGGTACCGGTTGCCAGCAAAAACGGCGGCAATTTCTGTTGCTGGTTACGAGGATTTGATCGATCGCTTCGTCGACGCTCTGGCGAGTCATATTCGGCGCTTGTTGGGCTACGAAGATGAAGTGCCGCAAGAGGAGTCGGTAATCACGTCGGAGGAATCAACTGCCGGGGACGAAGAGACTGTCGTTGACGAGGAAAGCGAATCGCCGGCGGCATTGGCCGCTGAGGAAGGGACAGCTAGCAGTGGTGCGCCTACTGCGGCGACGAAAGAACCAGTGGCGAGTTCGAATAGCAGCGACAACGCCCAGGGCAGCGGGCAGGCCGATTCCGCTGTGTCGCAGAGCAGAACAGAAGAAATCGAGTCGGCGTCCGCCTGACGCAATACCGCTCCGCCCTGTCAGTGATTGCGGCTGACCGAAAACACTGCCAGCTCGGTCAGTGCCTCTTTAAAGCTGCTCTCGGGCAGTTTTGCAATAGCCTCAATGGCGCGCTGACTGGATTCCGCGGCTCTTTCGCGTGTGTACTCCAACGCCCCCGACTGGGTGATCACCGACAGAATTTCATCGAAATGCGCCTCATCGCCTTGCGCGATGCAGTCTCGCACGAGAACTCGCTGCGCCTCGCTGCCATGTTGTAGCAAATAGATCAGCGGCAGGGTCGGTTTGCCCTCGCGCAGATCATCGCCGACATTCTTGCCGATGTCGGTTGCATTACCCGAGTAATCGAGAACATCATCAATCAGCTGAAACGCCGTGCCCAGCGAACGACCATACTCTGAAGCAGCGACGATGGCATCTTCGGGTGCGCCCGCGATCAGGCTGCCGAGCTCGGTCGCGGCCTCGAAAAGCTTGGCAGTCTTGGAGCGAATCACTTGCAGGTAGCGGTCCTCGGTCACATCCGGGTCATGCATGTTCATCAACTGCAGCACCTCGCCTTCGGCAATCACGTTGGTTGCATCGGCAAGTATCTGCATCACGCGCATGTTGTTTACCGAGACCATCATCTGGAACGCCCGGGAATACACAAAATCGCCCACCAGTACCGAGGCGGCATTGCCAAAAAGCGCATTTGCTGTCCGGCGTCCTCGCCGCAGCTCGGACTCGTCCACCACGTCATCATGCAGCAGGGTAGCCGTGTGGATGAACTCGATTACTGCGGCCAGCTTGTGATGCTCATTCCCCTGGTAGCCCCAAGCATTGGCGGTCAGCAGCACCAGTGCCGGACGAATCCGTTTGCCGCCGGCGCTGATGATGTAGTCGGCGATCTGGCTGACCAGCGGAACGTCGGAGTGAAGCTGAGATCGGATGACCCCATCCACCGCCTGCATGTCAGCGGTAATCATAGCCAAGGGCTGGTTCTGGGCGGCGGGATGTTGGACGGACACGAAGAAAAACCGGTGGGGCAAAGGGAAAAGTCGCGATTATACGACGCCGTCACCGGCTCGCAGACGGCGCTCTCTCAAAGGAAGGGCCGGCTATGCGCTGCTGATAGCCCGCGCCGCCAGCGTGCCGCACCTTTTGACCGGAATCCTAAGTCCATGTATAATTTGGGGTTTTCCCGGATTCGCCCCGCCTTTGGTGGACGGTTCGGGCGAAAATCAGCCCTGCCCCGATGCGGCAGGGCAAAAACCCCGAAATTTCGAAGATGAGGTTCCCATGTACGCGGTCATAAAAACCGGCGGCAAACAGTACAAAGTTGCTGCTGGCGAAAAACTTAAAGTAGAACAGATACCGGCAGACATTGGCTCCGAAATCACGTTGGATCAGGTGCTCGCAGTGGGCGCCGGCGACACCATGACATTCGGTGCGCCCTTGGTTCAAGGTGCCAAGGTGCTGGCTACGGTAGTGGCGCATGGTCGCCACGACAAGGTGAAGATCTTCAAGATGCGTCGTCGTAAGCATTATCAGAAGCGGCAGGGCCATCGCCAGAACTACACTGAATTACAAATCGTCTCGATCAACGGTTAAGCCGCAGATCAGAATTACCGAAGAATCAGGAGTATCAAATGGCACACAAAAAAGGCGGCGGCACGACGCGTAACGGCCGTGATTCGGAGTCGAAACGGCTTGGCGTGAAAGTCTACGGCGGTCAGGCTATCAATGCTGGCGGCATCATTGTTCGCCAGCGTGGGACAAGGCTGCATGCCGGAGAGAATGTCGGTATGGGCAAGGATCACACGTTGTTTGCGCTGATTGATGGCAAAGTGCAGTTTGCGACCAAGGGCGCGCAAAAGCGTCACGTGGTTATGGTGGTGCCAGCTTAACCAAGCTGCACCAACCCTGCAAAGAGGCTCTGCCGCGCAGGTAGGGCCTTTTTTATTTAGAGAGCAGCAATCATGAAGTTCATCGACGAAGCGAAGATCGAAGTCGTCGCCGGCAATGGCGGCAATGGCGTGGCCTCGTTTTGTCGCGAAAAATTCCGCCCCTTCGGTGGCCCCGATGGCGGCGACGGTGGTCGTGGCGGCAGCATCTACGCGATCGCCGACCGTAATATCAACACGCTTGTCGACTATCGCTATGCAAAGCTGCACCGCGCAAAGAATGGCGAGAATGGTCGTGGCTCAGATTGTTACGGCAAGGGCGCTGACGATGTCTATCTTCGCATGCCCGTTGGCACGCTGGTCATCGACCAGAACGATGGCGCGATCATCGCTGATCTGACGGAGCATGGTCAGCTCGCGCTGCTGGCCAAAGGCGGCGAGGGCGGCTGGGGCAATATTCATTTTAAGACCTCGACCAATCGTGCGCCGCGCCAGAAAACCGATGGCAAGGAGGGTGAGCGCCGCGATCTTAAGCTGGAACTCAAGGTTCTTGCCGATGTCGGCTTGCTGGGCATGCCGAATGCCGGCAAATCTACTTTTATTGCTGCCGTATCGAATGCAAGGCCCAAGGTGGCGGACTATCCTTTCACGACGCTGCATCCGAATCTGGGAATGGTACGTGTCAGTCATGAAAAGAGCTTTGTCATCGCCGATATTCCCGGGCTGATCGAGGGAGCAGCGGATGGCGCCGGTCTGGGTGTGCAATTCCTGCGTCATTTGCAGCGCACGCGCCTGCTGCTGCATATTGTGGATCTCGCGCCTTTCGATGCAAACATTGACCCGGTCAAAGAGGCCAAAGCCATCGTCAAGGAACTGAAAAAATATGACGAGTCTTTGTTCGACAAGCCCCGCTGGCTGGTGCTGAACAAGCTCGACATGGTGCCTGAAGACGAGCGAGCGCAGCGCGTAAAGGATTTCGTCAAGCGCTTTAGCTGGAAAGGGCCGGTGTTTCAGATCTCCGGTCTGACGCGCGAGGGTTGTGAAGATCTGGTTACCGAGATCTATGACTATCTCGCCTCTCAGCGCCAGCAGGAACAGCGCGAGCAGTCTGGTGTGGCCGACGTGGTGATGGAGGTCAAGTCGATCGATGCCGATGATCCCCGCTTCAAGACCATCAATTAATATCAGTGCCCCACTCATTACGTCGCCCGAGCGTATCGAACCCATGCAATCCGTGATCCAGTCAGCGCAGCGCTTAATCGTCAAAGTAGGCTCCTCGCTGGTAACCAATGACGGCAAAGGGCTGGATCATTCGGCTATCGCCAATTGGGCCGATCAGATCGCAAATTTACGTCGGATGGGCAAACAGGTCGTTCTGGTCAGCTCGGGCGCGGTAGCAGAAGGCATGCAGCGTCTGGGTTTTGACAAGCGTCCTACAGGTGTGCATGAGCTGCAGGCTTGCGCAGCAGTCGGCCAGATGGGGCTGGCGCAGATCTATGAGACCAGTTTCGGCAAACATGGCTTGCGCACCGCGCAGGTGTTGCTCACGCATGCTGATCTTGCTGATCGCGAGCGTTATCTGAATGCGCGCTCGACTTTGTTTACCTTGCTGGAGTTTGAGGTGGTACCTGTCATCAATGAGAATGACACGGTCGTCACTGACGAGATCAAGTTCGGTGATAACGATACGCTGGGTTCGCTGGTCGCGAATCTGATCGAGGCAGATGCGCTCATCATACTGACCGACCAGCGCGGGCTTTACACTGCCGACCCGCGTAAGAACCCGGACGCACAATTTGTTCATGAAGCCAAGGCAGGCGATCCAGCGCTTGAGGCGATGGCCGGCGGTGCGGGCTCTGGCATAGGTAGCGGCGGCATGCTGACCAAGATACTTGCCGCGCGCCGTGCCGCCAGCTCGGGCGCACATACGGTGATTGCATGGGGCCGGGAAGAGCAGGTCCTGGTGCGTCTAGCTCAGGGCGAGGCGATTGGCACCCAGCTGCTCGCGCAGACAGCTCGCCTGACTGCACGCAAGCAGTGGATGGCGGACCATCTGCAGACTGCCGGCAAGGTGGTCCTGGATACCGGCGCAGTGACGAAGTTGGTCGCCGAGGGCAAATCTCTGTTGCCGATCGGCGTCATCGAGGTCAGCGGCGATTTTGGGCGCGGCGACGTGATCACTTGCGTCGATCAGTCGGGCGCTGCGGTTGCTCGCGGGATCACCAACTACGCGAGTGCGGAAGTTAGGCGCATCATGCGCAAGCCCTCGTCGGAGATTGAATCGATACTGGGTTATGTCGAGGAGGTGGAGTTGATTCACCGCGATAATCTGGTACTGCTGTAAAAGTATTCATCCGAACTGCCGTGAGTTCACTTCAGCGGCTTTTGTCTCCTGATTCGTTCGATGATGGCTTCTGCTTTGCCCGCGACAGTAGTTCCCTCGCAAAAATAATCTTTCATCAGTGCCGCATGCTGCCGGTTCGCGCCAACGTCACCAATGGGTGACCAAACATCGCGTCGCGACGGTGACCAGCCGCCATCGGTTTTGCCTGTTGCGTACAGTTTCTTTTCTTCGGTGGCGCAGCGTATGCCCTCGTAACTGATATTGATTGCGCCTGTCTTGCTGGTAACGACCAGGGTAAAGCGCACGATGCCGTCCGGCGTCACGCTCAGAGATTTCGCGTCGATCGCGAAATCCATGGTGGTCGTGGGGCTGACGTAAAACGGCAAGAGATTGTTTTTTTGGGCTGGCGCGGGAAGCGAGACGTCGCTTTCTGATACCTGCCCGTCTTTCCCGGGCGCCGTCGGTTCAGACCATGCTGTAGAGAAGATCAGCATGGGCGAAAGCCAGAGGGCAGCAGATATCGGCAGAGGGCGCTTGATCATTCGGTGCCGGGCTGGGTCTGGGTACTGGTTTCAGTATCCAAAGATTTTGCCGAAACAGGGTCGCGCGCGCGGCGCTGGACTTGATGTGGGGGGCGGTTAAGGAAGCGCGAGAGCTCCTGAAGTGCTCTTGTATACACATCCCGTTTGAATTCGATCACCACGTCCATCGGCACCCAGTAGTCGTGCCAGCGCCAAGCGTCGAATTCTGGATGCTCGGTGTTACGCAGATTGACGTCGCAATCGCGGCCCACCATGCGCAACAGGAACCAGATCTGTTTTTGACCGCGGTAATGCCCGCGCACTTCACGCTTGATGAAATGGTCAGGCACCTCGTAGCGCAACCAGTCACGTGTACGTCCGATAATCTTCACGTGCTCGGCCTTGAGCCCGACCTCTTCTTCGAGTTCGCGGTACATCGCCTGCTCTGGCGTTTCGCCATGCTTGATCCCGCCCTGGGGAAATTGCCACGAATGTTCACGCACCCGCTTGCCCCACCAGACTTCGTTCTGGTGGTTTAGCAGGATGATGCCGACGTTCGGGCGAAAGCCTTCACGGTCCAGCATGTCGCACCTCGATTTTTCTGCGGTCGGGACGGGGTCGCACAGAGGGCGCAAGGAGCAGTCGGCCGGATGTGGCCAAAAAGCGCGCGGGTAGTGCGATCCGCCGGCGCAGCGACCAGCGAATACTTTAAAATTGAGTCGATTATAACCCCCTCTTTTTAAAAGATTTCATCTCCATGCGCGCCTCCTGTTTTTTCATTTCCACCCTCAAGGAAGCTCCGTCGGACGCCGAGATCGTCAGCCACAAACTGATGATCCGTGCCGGCATGATCCGGCGGTTGGGCTCGGGTATTTACAACTACATGCCCATGGGCCTGCGGGTGATCCGCAAGGTCGAGAATATCGTTCGCGAGGAGATGAACCGTGCCGGAGCTATCGAATTGCTAATGCCATTGGTGCAGCCGGCCGAACTATGGGAGGAAACCGGGCGCTGGGAGAAGATGGGCCCGGAGCTGTTGCGCGTGAAGGACAGGCACGGCCGCGATTACGCGATACAGCCCACCTCCGAAGAAGTCGTCACGGATATCGCTCGCAGCGAGATCAAGTCGTATCGACAGCTGCCGGTGAACTTTTATCACATACAGACCAAGTTCCGCGACGAGCGTCGTCCGCGCTTCGGGCTGATGCGCGGGCGCGAGTTCACCATGAAGGATGCGTATTCGTTCGACCGCGACGCCGAGGGATTGCAGCGTTCGTATCAGGCGATGGTGGATGCTTACACACGAATCTTCAATCGCTTCGGTCTGAAGTTTCGCGCGGTCGCGGCTGACAACGGTGCGATCGGCGGCTCCGGTTCGCAGGAGTTCCACGTGATCGCTGACACCGGCGAAGATGCGCTTGTCTATTGCCCTCAGTCCGACTACGCCGCCAATATCGAAGCGGCCGAAGCGCTGGCGCCTTCTGCACCTCGTGCCGCTGCGTCAAAGCCGCTGACCAAGACACCGACGCCGGGCAAGGCGCGTTGTGAAGACGTCGCCCAGTTGCTGGGACTGCCGCTGACACAGACCGTGAAGTCCATCGTGCTCTCGGTCGAAAAAGAAGAGGGCACACGCGAGATCTGGCTGCTGCTTTTGCGGGGCGATCATGAGCTCAATGAAGTCAAGGCGGGCAAGCTGCCAGGCATTGGCCCTTTCCGTTTTGCCAGCGATACCGAAATCGTCGAGCACTTTGGATGCAAGCCGGGATACCTTGGTCCGATAGGCCCGGCCAAGCCGGTGAAGATCGTCGCCGATCATACAGTGGCTCTCATGAGTGATTTTGTCTGTGGTGCAAACGAAGAAGATTTCCACTACACCGGCGCCAACTGGGCGCGCGACCTGCCTGAACCTGTCGTGGCCGACATTCGTAATGTCGTTGCCGGGGATCTGTCGCCGGATGGCAAAGGCCGGCTGGAGATCCAGCGCGGCATCGAGGTCGGACACGTGTTCCAACTCGGTACACGCTACTCTGCCGACATGAAGGCAACCTATCTCGATGAGCAGGGTAAGCCGCAGCTGATGCAGATGGGCTGCTACGGTATTGGCGTGACCCGAATCTTGGGTGCGGCCATCGAGCAGAATTTCGATGCGAAAGGCATCATCTGGCCTGGATCCATCGCGCCTTTCGAGGTCGTGCTCTGTCCGATGGGGCTCGACCGTAGCGAAGCGGTGCGCGAGGCAACAGAAGCGCTGTACGCATCGCTGCTCGAGGCAGGCGTCGACGTGATCCTTGACGATCGCGGCGAGCGCCCGGGCGCGATGTTCGCCGACTGGGAATTGATCGGCGTCCCGCATCGCGTCGTGATCGGTGAGCGCGGCCTGAAAGAAGGAATGCTGGAATATCAGGGGCGAACAGATGAGGCGGCCACACAGCTACCTGTGGCCGAAATGAGCGGTTTTCTGAAAGCACGACTGAGCTAGTCGTCATGAACACCCCGCAGCGACCTCTCGCCTGGATTGTGCGGCTGGTGGCTGCGGCGCTCTGGCTGCTACCCCTGGATGATTCGCACGCGGGCAATCAGCGCGAGGAAGTGCTGGCCGATGCCGTCAGACTGGCGTTGACGCGTTCCATCAATGATCCCCGACCTCCCCAGCTGCATTTTGCGCGCGAGACAGAGCGTCTGGAATGGCAGCAGTGGTTTGATGCAATGTCTCGCCGTCTCCACAGCAGAATGCCGGATGCAATGGTTCGCAGCGAATTCTTGCAAACCGTCTGGTACGAGGCACGGCGTGCAGGGCTGGAGCCAGCCCTGGTGCTCGGGCTGATACAAGTAGAATCCGGGTTTCGCAAGTACGCGATCTCATCCGTCGGCGCCCGTGGCTACATGCAGGTGATGCCTTTCTGGACTCGTGTGATCGGAGATGGACGACCCGCGAGGCTGTTTCATATGCAGGCCAATTTGCGTTACGGCTGCAGCATACTGCGTTTGTATATCGACATGGAGCGCGGAAACCTCTTCCTTGCGCTGGGCCGCTACAATGGCAGTCGTGGCCGTCCAGAGTATCCGAATGCTGTCAGGGCTGCGTGGAAACGCTGGGAACAAGGATGAAAACCAACTGGAGGGACCCCGAATGAAAAAACTGCTGTTCGTGCTGATCATGGCCTGCATCCCGCCGGCTATGGCGAATATGACGGAAACTCAGGGTGCGGCAAATGCCAGCGACCCTGATTTCGCGGCGGGCAAGGCGGCGATCAAGCGCAAGGACTGGAAGTCCGCGATTGAGGCGCTGAGTAAATCCGTGAAACGCACACCTGATAATCCGGATACGCACACCTATCTGGGTTATTCCTACCGCCATCTGGGTGATCTGGATAACTCGTTTGCCCATTATCGAGAGGCGCTGAAGCTTGATCCGAAACACAAGGGTGCGCATGAATATATCGGTCAGGCTTATTTGAAGGCCGGCCAGCCGGACAAGGCGGCCGGGCACCTTGCCGAGCTTGAGAAAATCTGTGGCAAGGGGTGCGAGGAGTACCAGGATCTGGCGAACGCGATCACTAAATACAATAAATCGAAATAACTGCCCCACCTCTTGGCAGAGAGGCAGAAAACAAAAACGCCCGCACATTGTGCGGGCGTTTTTGTTCGGCACCTGAGGATTATTTCAAGTGGCCAGAGATGAGCTTGGTCATCTCGAACATGGAGACGGTCTTCTTACCATTGAAAACGGCCTTCAGCGCATCATCTGCGTTGATGTTACGGCGATTGACGCTGTCCTGAAGCTTGTGCTTCTTGATGTAGTCCCAAACCTTCTTGGTGACATCCGTTCGGGGCAACGGCTTGGCACCGATCACGGCAGCCAGCGCTGCGGACGGGGTCAGAGGCTTCATGAATGCTGCATTTGGCTTGCGTGCAGTTTTGGCTTTCTTGGCAGGCGCTTTCTTTGCAGCTGCTTTTTTAGCTGGAGCCTTTTTCGCTACGGTTTTTTTGGCCGCTGCCTTTTTCGCTGCCGGCTTCTTCGCCACTACCTTTTTCGCTACTACTTTCTTCTTGGCGGGCGCTTTTTTAGCTGCAGGCTTCTTTTTAGCAGCGGATTTTTTGGCGGCCGCTTTCTTGGCTGTAGCCATACGTGAACCTCCTTTGCTGTGGTGATGAAATGTTGCGCAAATTTACGCACCGCCAATAGTCTTAGGGTTTTGCTCGTGATGCAAGTGTTTTTATGCGTTTTTTTCGTTTTTTCCCTCTGAGCGGAGAGCATCAATAGGGGCAAGATGGCTGCGAGAGACTTGTGATGCGCCATCGACGAAGCGGCTGAACCGGCGTTGAATTCCCTCTGGGAGAGTCGCTTGATAGGACTCGCGATGGGAAAAATGCCTGCTTTGGGTATCGAAAAATATCAGTGCAGGATCACTGAGCACCCCATGAATCCCCTCTGAAAACCCGCGATTTCCCTCTGAAACTGCTTTGAAACCAAAGGCAAGAACCCTGATTCGGCAGCGTCAGAGCCAGAGACAGGGTCAGATTCAGCGCTTCAGCGCATACCAGGCATCATGCCCTTCATGCTCCTCATCATCTTCATCATGCCGCCGCCCTTGAGTTTTTTCA
This sequence comes from Pseudomonadota bacterium, assembly GCA_041174665.1. Classification (GTDB taxonomy): domain Bacteria; phylum Pseudomonadota; class Gammaproteobacteria; order Burkholderiales; family Burkholderiaceae_D; genus Pernthalerella. The sequence continues at coordinate 13,253 of JBEDGK010000192.1, read as the reverse complement.
TCATCGACTGCATTTGTTCGAACTGGGACAGCATGCGATTGACTTCCTGTACCTGCACGCCAGCGCCGGCCGCGATCCGGCGCTTGCGTGAGGCCTTGATCAGCTCAGGCTTGGCACGCTCCTGAGCGGTCATGGAGTTGATGATGCCCTCCATCCGCCGCACTTGCCGCTCTGCCTGATCGACATTCGCTCCGGAGGCTGCCTGCTGGAATTGCGCCGGCAGCTTGTCCATCAGCCCGGACAGGCCGCCCATTTTTTTCATCTGCGAGAGCTGCGCCTTGAAGTCATCCAAGTCGAATTTGCCGCCCCCCTTGATCTTGTTCGCGAGGTCGGCAGCGGCGGCCATGTCGACGCCTTTTTTCGCTTCTTCGACCAGTGCCAGAATGTCGCCCATGCCTAGCACACGGTTAGCCATGCGTTCCGGATCGAACGGCTCCAGACCGTCGAGCTTCTCTGCAACGCCGGCAAACTTGATCGGCTTGCCCGTGACATGACGCACCGACAGTGCTGCGCCGCCGCGGGCATCGCCATCAAGCTTGGTGAGGACGATACCGGTGAGGGGCAGAGCTTCGTTGAAGGCTCGCGCCGTGTTGACCGCATCCTGCCCGAGCATGGCATCGACCACGAATAGCGTCTCGATGGGTGTCACTGCGGCGTGCAGTGCGCTGATCTCTTGCATCATTACCTCGTCGATGCCCAGACGGCCGGCAGTATCGATGATGAGCACATCATGGTGATGTTTTTTCGCGTAATCGACAGCGGACAGCGCGATGTCCACCGGCTTCTGCGAGGCTTGCGAGGGAAAGAAGTCGGCGCCGACCTGAGCGGTCACGGTTTCCAGCTGTCCGATGGCTGCGGGGCGGTAGACGTCTGCAGAGACCGTCAGCACTTTTTTCTTTTTTTGTTCCTTCAGGAATTTCGCCAGCTTGCCAACGGTCGTGGTTTTGCCGGCGCCCTGCAGTCCGGCCATCAGGATGATCGCGGGCGGCTGCGTCGCGAAGGATAGCTGGTTTGCTTCGGGGCCAAGGTCGGCGCCCATCAGCTTTGCCAATTCATCATGCACCACGCCCACCAGCGCCTGCCCCGGCGTCAGCGAGCCGATGACTGCTTCGCCTAGCGCTTTTTCTTTTACTCTGGCAACGAAGTCGCGAACCGCCGGTAGCGCGACATCCGCTTCCAGCAGCGCCAGCCTGACCTCGCGCAGCATTTCGGCAGTGTTCGACTCGGTCAGTCGGGCTTCGCCGCGCATGGTCTTGACGACTTTGGAGAGGCGTTGGGTGAGATTGTTTAGCATGGGAATCAGGGGATGTAGAGGACGTGATGAGGTATCTGGGAAGGCCTGCTTTTCGCTGTCTGCGACAGCGGTAGAAGCAGCAGGAAAATCGCGCTCCGCAGAGTGAAACCGACGCTCGGATTTTACCGTAAGCCTGATACTTGCCGTGTCTTTGTATGCAGGCACATGGTGTACACTTAATCGATGAAACTTTTTCTCATCCATGCCGCTGGCCTGCTATACATCATCTGTGCGCTGCTGCCCGATCAGCGCCGCCGCATGATCGCGCTTGGCACTTTGCTCGCATGGGTGCTGCATGCGATGTCTCTGGCGGATGCCGTGGTCACGCCGGACCATCTGCGGCTGGGGTTTGCAGTCATGCTGTCAGCCGCGCTGTGGATATCAGTCGGTGCTTATTGGGTGGAAAACCGCAATATGTCTGTCGATGGATTGCGCCGCATGGTGTTGCCCACGGCGGCGCTGACGATTGTGCTGCCCGTGATTTTTCCGGGCACAGCGATTCCCCTGGCCGGCAAGCCGCCACTGTTCGCATGGCACATCGCAGTCTCCACGCTTGCCTATGGTTCGCTCACCATCGCCGCTTTTCATGCGGTGCTGATGGCGATGCAGGAATCCAGGCTGCACGCTTTGCCGGCGGCGGTTGGTCATCGTGGCTGGCTCTCGCTGGCCATTGACAATCTGCCACCGTTGCTGACCATGGAGCGCCTACTGTTTCGCATGATCGCACTGGGCTTCTTGTTGCTGACCCTGACCGTCATATCGGGCGTGTTCTTCTCGGAACAATTGTTCGGCAAGCCCTTCCGCTGGGAGCACAAGACGGTGTTCACGCTGCTGTCATGGCTGTTATTCGGTGTGCTGCTTGCAGGTCGTCACTGGCGTGGTTGGCGCGGAAGGACGGCGCTGACGTTCACGTTATCGGGTTTTGCGACCTTGTTCCTGGCCTATGTCGGCAGCCGCTTTGTGTTGGAGGTTGTGCTGCATCGGGGTGCGGTTTGAAGTATCTGCTCTGGGCCTTGCTGATCTACCTTGCATGGCGCTGGTTCTCGGCGGCACAGGCTCGCAAGAGTGCGCAAGCCGGCGATGCAGCGGTTTCCGAAGAGCCAACGTCCAGCGCGGGAGCTGAGCGCATGGTCAAATGTGCCGAGTGCGGGCTGCATCTTCCGCTGTCCGAGGCGCTGCCCGGTTCGGGCGATCGTTTCTTTTGTAGTGATGCTCACAGACTCAATGCCCCGAGCTCCTGATCGTTTGCTGTTTGTGCTGCAAATGTTTTTCTGTCTGCATTGTTGCGTTTTTCCAGCAGCGTACTGAACTCAGGAACTTATCTACCCAGCCATGCAGTAAGCTTCGCGCTGTTTTTTTCGGTGCGCGATGAACTCTCCTGGCCATGATGTGCTGAATGCGTCTGCAGCGGATGCAGTCGCTCCGATGTTTTCGCTGTTGGGTGATTCACCGGTGATGCAGGCTGCACGCGAGCAGATACGCAAACTCGCGGCAAGTTCGGTGCCCGTGGCGATCTATGGGGAGTCCGGCAGCGGCAAGGAGCTTGCCGCGCGCGATATCCACTCATTGAGCGCCCGATCGCGGCAAGCGTTTGTGCCGGTCAATTGCGGCGCGATTCCCGAAAGCCTGATGGAGTCCGAATTTTTCGGCGTACGACGCGGCGCATTCACCGGTGCCACCGAGGATCGCCCGGGATTTTTTCAGGCGGCACATCGCGGTACGCTTTTCCTCGATGAGATCGCCGAACTTCCCCTGTCCATGCAAGTCAAGTTGTTGCGAGTGATACAGGAGGGCAAGGTTCGCAAGCTGGGTTCGGCGCGCGAGGAGCCGGTGGATGTTCGCATTTTGTGCGCGACCCATTTGCCGCTGGCGCAGGCGGTGCAGCAGCGCGCATTCAGGCAGGATCTGTATTACCGGCTGAACGTGATTGAGCTAAGGCTGCCCTCTCTGAGAGAGCGGCGCGAAGATATTCCCTCGTTGTGCGAGGCTTTGCTGCGGCGGCAGCTCAAGCGTGTCGGACCGGTGACCTTGACCGCAGAGGCGGTGGCTGCGCTCAAAGCGCATGATTTCCCGGGCAATGTGCGCGAGCTGGAGAACATGCTTGAGCGTGCCGCGGCATTTGCCTGCAATGGCGTGATCGGCGCAGAGGATCTGATGCCAAGGTCGCCGTCATCTTGTGCCGCTGTGTCATGTACCCAAGAGCCGTCTGCAGAGATCGCGCTCGTCCCTGCTGATGCCAGCTCGTTAGCCTTGAGAGTGCGTGCGTTCGAGCGGCAGCTCATCATCGATGCGCTGCGCGAAGCTCGCTTTCGTCGAGCCCGCGCCGCGGAACGTCTTGGGATAAGCTTGCGTCAACTTCGCTACCGGATGCAGCGTCTCGACATTCATGAACCCGACTGAAGCCCCTCTGCTGATTGGCCACGATGGCTGGTGCGGCGCTCTGTTGCATTCCGCATCCAGCAATTTCGATGCGCGTCCTGAGGATGCCGAGATCAGCTTGCTGGTGATACATAACATCAGCCTGCCCCCGGGGGAATTTGGCGGCGGGTACATCGAGGCGCTATTCACCAATACCCTCGATTGTGAAGCTCATCCTTATTTTGATCAGCTGCGCGGTCTGCGGGTGTCATCGCATTTTCTGATTCGGCGTGACGGCGGCGCCATCCAGTTCGTTTCCACGCTCGACCGCGCGTGGCATGCCGGCGTGTCGGAATTTCAGGGTCGACAGCGCTGCAATGATTTTTCCATCGGTATCGAACTCGAAGGTTCCGATCACGAAACATTTTGCGATGCACAATACGCAACTCTTGCCGTTCTGACACAAGCGCTCACGCGGCGCCACCCTCTGACCGATGTTACGGGCCATCAGCACATTGCGCCCGATCGCAAGACGGATCCGGGCCCTTGCTTTGATTGGGCCAGATTTCACAAGGAATTCTCAGCGCTTTCGGGAAGTGAGTTATCACGCGCGAAATTTCCCCGGGTGCTGCGCTTTCCAGATTGAAAAAAGCGGTTGCAAGTAGCCGAGCTGAGCACTAGAATTAGTGCTCACGGCCGCTCGATCCACTAGATCTAGTGTCCGGCTATGCAGCTCAACCCATCAATTGAACTGACCAAGTAGCGTAATACGAAGCGTTTTTTGGACGTCCGCAGCGTCCCGAGGAATGTGGGGCTTGGCCAGGACCCATCGGCAGCAAGCAATTTTTCAGTTCGTGCCCATGCAAATATGCGGCGCGCCAGCTGGGAAGAAAACAAATAAAACAGATGTCAGGCCATACGCTTGGCATTTCAAAGTAACAAGGCAGCAATGCCTACAGCATGACCATTGGGGAGGCGCAGTGCAGACCAGTCAGGAAATTTCAGTCAAGTCCGGCAGCGAGTTCGCGGCCGTGCCCAAGGTGTCGGCGCTCGCGCCTTCCTCATCCAGCACCGTTGCCACCATTGCCGACTACAAGATCATCCGCCGCAACGGTGCCGTGGTTGGTTTCGAACCGTCAAAAATCTCTATCGCGATGACCAAGGCCTTCCTCGCCGTGAACGGTGGGCAGGGTGCAGCTTCGGCGCGCGTTCGCGAGCTTGTCGAGCAGCTCACCGTTGGTGTCGTCTCGGCGCTCATGCGTCGCCAGCCGGCGGGTGGCACTTTCCATATCGAAGACGTGCAAGATCAGGTCGAGTTGGCGCTGATGCGTTCTGGCGAGCATGACGTCGCCCGCGCCTACGTACTGTATCGTGCGAAGCGCCAGGAAGAGCGCGCGCAGCAGCAAGCCGCCAAGGGCGCGGCCGAGCCGCCGCATGCGCTTCATATTGTGGTGGATGGGCAGCGCGTACCGCTGGATCAGCAGAAGCTCAAGACCATGATCACCTCGGCCTGCATTGGACTGGAAAAGCATGTCGATGCCGATGCCATCCTCCACGAGACCGTCCGTAATCTGTATGACGGCGTGCCTGTCGAGGAACTCTATAAATCGGCCATTCTCGCCGCGCGAGCGCTAATGGAAAAAGACCCGGCGTACAGCCAGGTCACTGCGCGCCTTCTTATGCACACCATTCGCAAGGAAGTGTTTGGCACCGAGGTTGCACAGGCAGACGCCGGTGCGCACTACATCGACTACTTCCCGAAGTTCATCAAGAATGGTATCGACGCCGAGCTGCTCGATACGAAGCTGGGTCAGTTCGATCTGAAAAAGCTTGCCAAGGCACTGGTGCCCGAGCGCGACCTGCAGTTCGGCTACCTCGGCTTGCAGACGCTATATGACCGCTATTTCCTGCACATTCAGGGTACCCGTATCGAGATGCCGCAGGCGTTCTACATGCGCGTTGCGATGGGCTTGGCACTGAACGAGATCGACCGCGAGGCGCGCGCGATCGAGTTCTACCATCTGCTGTCGACCTTTGACTTCATGAGCTCGACGCCGACCCTGTTCAACTCCGGCACGCAGCGCTCGCAGCTCTCATCCTGCTATCTCACGACGGTGGCGGACGATCTCGATGGCATCTACGAAGCGATCAAAGAGAATGCGCTGCTTGCCAAGTACGCCGGTGGTCTTGGTAATGACTGGACGCCTGTGCGCGCGCTTGGTGCACATATCAAAGGTACCAACGGCAAGTCGCAGGGCGTGGTGCCTTTCCTGAAAGTAGTCAACGATACCGCGGTCGCGGTCAATCAGGGGGGCAAGCGCAAGGGGGCAGTCTGTGCCTACCTCGAGACTTGGCACCTGGACGTCGAGGAATTCCTCGACCTCCGCAAGAACACCGGTGACGACCGCCGCCGCACGCACGACATGAACACCGCGAACTGGATTCCCGATCTGTTCATGAAGCGTGTGATGGAAAAGGGCGAATGGACCCTGTTCTCGCCTTCCGACGTGATCGACCTGCACGACAAGTTCGGCAAGGAATTCGAGCAGGCCTACCTCGCCTATGAAGCCAAGTGCGCCTCCGGCGAGATGAAGCTGTTCAAGAAAGTGCAGGCGCTGGATCTGTGGCGCAAGATGTTGTCAATGCTGTTCGAGACCGGCCATCCGTGGATCACCTTCAAGGATCCGTGCAACATCCGCTCGCCTCAGCAGCATGTCGGTGTTGTTCACAGCTCCAACCTGTGCACGGAGATCACGCTTAACACCAATGATTCCGAAATCGCAGTCTGCAACCTCGGTTCGGTGAACCTGCCGGCCCATATGAGGGATGGCAAGCTGGATCACGAAAAGCTGCAGAAGACCATTCGCACAGCCATGCGCATGCTCGACAACGTGATCGACATCAACTACTACGCGGTTAAAAAGGCGCGCGACTCCAACCTGCGTCACCGTCCGGTGGGTATGGGCATCATGGGTTTCCAGGACTGCCTGCACCTCATGCGCGTGCCCTACGCATCGAAAGAGGCGGTCGAGTTTGCCGACCGTTCGATGGAAGCTGTTTGCTACTACGCCTACCTTGCATCGACCGAGCTGGCCGAAGAGCGTGGCACTTACAGTTCCTATCGCGGTTCGCTGTGGGATCGCGGCATCCTGCCGCAAGATTCACTGAAACTCCTGGCCGATGAGCGTGGCGGCTATCTGGAAGTCGACACCACCGAGACCATGGATTGGCAGTCGCTGCGCGATCGCATCAAGCGTCATGGCATGCGCAATTCCAACTGCGTGGCCATCGCGCCGACGGCGACAATTTCTAACATCATCGGCGTGTCGGCCTGCATCGAGCCGACCTACCAGAACCTGTACGTCAAGTCGAATCTGTCGGGCGAGTTCACCGAGATCAATGAATATCTGGTGCGCGACCTGAAGGCGCATGGTCTGTGGGACGAGGTGATGGTCGCTGACCTGAAGTATTTCGATGGCAGCCTGTCGCGCATCGACCGTATTCCTCAGGATCTGCGCGATCTGTATGCGACCGCGTTCGAGGTCGATCCGAGCTGGCTGGTCGAAGCCGCATCGCGCCGTCAGAAATGGATCGATCAGGCGCAGTCGCTGAACATCTACATGGCAGGCGCTTCCGGCAAGAAGCTCGACGAGACCTATAAGTTGGCCTGGCTGCGCGGACTGAAGACGACGTATTACCTTCGCACCATCGGTGCCACGCATGCAGAGAAGTCAACCAGCAAGGCCGGTGCGCTTAATGCGGTGTCTTCAGATATCTCGACAGCGCAAGCCGCTGGCGCAGCGGCGCCTGCATCGTCGGCAGTCTCGGCAGAAGCGGAGGGCGCAGCCTGCTATCTGCGACCAGGCGATCCGGGCTTCGATGAGTGCGAGGCCTGCCAGTAAGACAGCGAGAAAGCGCTTCGCTGGCTTGATTGGACAGGACCCCAGTCAAGCCAGCTGCGGAATTTGCAAAAGACACTGAACTATCCACGATTGATCACAGACCAAAGCAACAAAGGACACCAACATGCTCTCCTGGGATGAAGAATCCGTAGTCGCTCCCCGCCCGGCAGCTCAGCCCCGGCCGCAACTGCAGGCCGTGCCCACCGCACCTCAGTACGTTACCCACGCCGACGCTGCGCTGGATCCCGGCATCCTTGCCCGTCCTGACCCCAAGGACAGCACCGAGGGTCGGGTCAAGGCCGTCGACAAGCGAATCATCAATGGCCAGACCGATGTCAACCAGCTGGTGCCGTTCAAGTACAAGTGGGCCTGGGACAAATACCTCGCCGGCTGTGCGAATCATTGGATGCCTCAGGAAATCAACATGCAACGCGATATCGAGCTCTGGAAGAACCCGAACGGCCTGACCGAGGACGAACGTCGTCTGGTCAAGCGCAATCTCGGTTTCTTTGTGACCGCAGACTCCCTCGCGGCCAACAATATCGTGCTGGGTACCTACCGCCACATTACGGCGCCCGAGTGCCGGCAGTACCTGCTTCGTCAGGCGTTCGAAGAAGCGATTCATACGCACGCGTACCAATACATCGTCGAGTCGCTGGGCCTGGACGAGGGGGAGATCTTCAACGCCTATCACGAGGTTACCTCGATCCGCGACAAAGACGAGTTCCTGATCCCTTTCATCGAGACGCTGACCGATCCGGCCTTCACCACGGGCACCACCGAGAGCGACCAGCAGCTCCTGAAGTCCCTGATCGTCTTCGCCTGTCTGATGGAAGGCTTGTTCTTCTACGTCGGCTTTACCCAGATTCTTGCGCTAGGCCGCCAAAACAAGATGATGGGCGCCGCCGAGCAGTATCAGTACATTCTGCGCGACGAGTCCATGCACTGTAATTTCGGTATCGACCTGATTAACACGATCAAGCTTGAAAACCCCCATCTGTGGACGCCTGCTTTTAAGGAAGAGATAAAAGCGTTGTTTTTGCAAGCTGTGGAGTTGGAATATCGCTACGCTGAAGATACAATGCCGCGTGGCGTTCTGGGCTTGAATGCAGCAATGTTCAAAGGCTACCTGCGCTTCATCGCCAACCGTCGCGCTCAGCAGATCGGTCTTGAGACGCTGTTCCCACAGGAAGAAAATCCCTTCCCGTGGATGAGCGAGATGATCGACTTGAAGAAAGAACGTAACTTCTTCGAGACTCGGGTCATCGAGTATCAGACCGGCGGCGCGTTGAGCTGGGAATAACAGGGGTGCGCGCTACGGCGGGCATCGTCAAGGCAGAGGGAAGCAGTACCTGTCGTACAAGCTGTGGCCGAAGGTGGAGATGCTTCTACCGCGACCGCAGCCAGCCTATCAGCGGAAAGGTGGCAATCTGACTTGATGGACAGTATCGGGCCGAATCAGACTCTTTTCAAATCGTTCCCTGTCCCGACCGTCTCGGGTATGGCAGCGTATTCTTCGGAAAATGAGTTGGTCTTTCTGCAAACGCATACTCGCGCCGGCATTGTTGCCGGCGTTTTTTTTGGCCAGGGAGGAGCAGGTTCCAGCGACAGGGAAAGTCATGCGGCGCTAACCTGCCGCTAGGCATACGCTGGATAAACGCGACTCCAGCGCAGGGCATGTGCCCCGCGCAGCCCTGCAGATCGGGCGCCGCTTCCTCAAGAGGGATACGGCGCCATCGCCGCTGGCGCGGCGATGCGGGGCGGCTGGCTGCGCGCTGAAGCGCTGCATCGTCGAGGAGATGCAGCAGTTCAGCGGGTGCCGAATTCATTAGCGCAAACCCGAGATTGGTTTGCGCCGATGAATAATCCGCTTGGTCCTTCAGGTCCAGACGGGTTTCCCTTATGTACCTAGTGATACGTGATCACGTGAAGGAGAAAGCAATGGCAACAGCAAAGAAGAAAACGGCGGCTAAGAAAAAGCCGGCCGCTAAGAAGAAGCCAGTAGCCAAAAAGGCGGTGGCCAAAAAGAAAGTAGTTGCGAAAAAAGCGGTAGCAAAGAAAAAGCCCGTAGCCAAGAAGGCGGCAAAAAAAATCGCAAAGAAAGTGGTAGCGAAGAAGAAGCCCGTAGCCAAGAAGGCCGCAAAAAAAGTCTCAAAGAAAGCGGTAGCGAAGAAGAAGCCTGCGGCCAAGAAGGCAGCAACGAAAGTCACAAAGAAAGCGGTAGCAAAGAAGAAGCCCGCAGCCAAGAAAGTTGCGAAAAAGAGCGTGGCAAAGAAGCCCGCCACGAAAAAAGCTGCGCCCAAGAAGGCTGCGCCCAAGAAGGCCGCGCCCAAGAAGGTCGCGCCCAAGAAGGTCGCGCCCAAGAAGGTCGTCGCCAAACCCGCCGCTGCACCGGTAGCGGCACCCGCGCAAGCGACTGCAATCAAAACGGTGCTCAGCCCGGCAGCAGCCTGGCCCTTTCCGACGGGCGTACGTCCCTGAGCCTTGCTTGGGGTACTTTGCGCTTTCGGGCAAAATCCCCGCTGCAGGCATTGTCTGCAGCGGGATTTTTTTATGCGCGCGTCGGCATGAACGTGCGCCAGCGGAGCAAGCTTGATTTACAACTTATTCAATCTGATCATCGACACGGTCGCCACCCTTCTGGCTGCGCTGCTACTGTTGCGCTTCTGGATGCAGGCGGTGCGCGTCAGACCACCCTTCTCGCTGGGTCAGTTCATCTTCCGGCTGACTGACTGGCTGGTGCTGCCATTGCGGCGGGTGATGCCCGGTTGGGGTGGTCTGGACTGGTCCAGTCTCTTGGCCGTGATACTGGTCGCGCTGCTGTCGATGGCCATTGAGTTGGGTGTACGCTCCGCCTTCAACGGCGAAACCTGGATAGCGCTGTCGCTGCTGACCCTGATTCACTGGGTGGTTTACGGTTTCATTGGTTTGATCGTGATCGAGGTCATATTCAGCTGGGTGAATCCCGATGCGCCGCTGGCACCGCTGGTGCGCGCGCTCAATGAGCCGCTGATGCGGCCTTTGCGACGCCTGATACCGCCGATTGCCGGCGTCGATTTGTCGCCGATCGTCGCTTTTCTGCTGCTAAGGATTATTCTGTTCGCTGCAGATAATTTGCTTTTGCATCTGATTGTTTGATGTCTCGTCCCTGATGCAGCCGGCATGAAGATAAGTTTCGCATTGCCGTTCAGGTACATCCAAATGCATCACGCTCGGAAGTGTCCGCAGACACCGATGGAGCGCTGAAGATCCGGCTCAGTGCGCCCCCGGTAGATGGCAAGGAAAACGACGCGTTGGAGCGCTTCATTGCGGAGAGGCTGGGTGAGGCGCGACGCGCGGTCAGCGTCAGCCACGGACACACCAGCCGTCAGAGGCTTCTCGAGGTACGGGACGATCTGGGGGTCGAGGAGGCCAAGCGGCGACTACTGGGCTGAGCCTTCCTATCGCCACTCTCGCACAGACTCAGAAGCGGTAACCGAATTCCTTCTCGAAGCGCTGTTCAATCGCCTCGCGCGTGAGCACATGGTTTTGTCCGCCCTGGCTGGCAATCTTGATCGCACCCATCAGTGAGGAAAGACGACCGATGGTCATCCAGTCCATATCATTTGTCAGACCGTACAGCATGCCTGCGCGGAAGGCGTCGCCGCAACCGGTAGGATCGACGACCTGATCGACCTGCACCACCGGAATGTCGTAACGTTGCGCGCTAGTGTAAATCTCCGCGCCCTGTTCCCCTCGGGTGACGACCAGAGCGGAGACTCGCTCGGCGATTTGTTCCAGCGACAGGCCGGTTCGCTCAGTGAGCAGCTCGGCCTCGTAGTCATTCACTGCGACGTAGGTTGCCATCTCGATGAAGCGGATCAGCTCTTCGCCGCTGAACATTGGCAAGCCTTGGCCGGGATCGAAGATGAAGGGAATCCCCAGCTTGGCGCAATCATGCGCGTGTTCGATCATGCCGTCGCGGCCATCAGGCGCGACGATAGCCAGCTTGACCTTGCCAGCATCAGCGACTTTGTTCTGGTGCGAGCTGCCCATCGCGCCCGGGTGAAAGGCCGTGATCTGATTATTGTCCGCATCGGTCGTAATGAAAGCTTGAGCCGTATAGGCATCATTGATGGTGCGAATGCAGCGACGGTTGATGTCTAGTTTGTCGAGACGTTCCATGTAGGGCACGCTGTCCATGCCGACCGTGGCCATGATCAGCGGGTCGCCGTTCAGAAGCTTGAGGTTGTAAGCAATGTTGCCAGCGCAGCCGCCGAATTCCCGGCGTATACCCGGCACCAGAAACGCGACATTAATCTTATGTAGCTGGTCGGCCAGCAGCGCCTCGGAGAAGCGACCATGGAAAGACATGATGGTATCGAAGGCCATGGAGCCGCAGATCAGGGAAGTCATGTTGTAGTCTTTATCAGGGGGTGAAGTCGATCGGGCGATAGCTCCGCGCTGTGATCTGGCGAGGCTCAGTGGAAAAACAGCGTGACGCTGAATCCTCCCGGACGTTCGCCGATCATCTCGAAACTGAGCTGGATTTCATGCTCGGCATGCGCTGCGATACCTTTTTTAAGATCAACGCTGTTCAGGTAACTCGCTGGCTCCACCACTTTCCGTATCAGTGGCTGCCCGGTCTCGGCCTTGAGCTGCAGATCCAGCGATGGCCAGGCTTGCGCAGCGTCTGCCTGATTGCGCAGCAGTGCGGTCAGCGTGTATTGTCCCTGCTGTCCTTGTAATTCCTGCAGGTGACTCGATTCCAGCGACAACAGATCGATATGCTGAGGCAGCTTCACTTCGCATCCCAGTCTGGCGCAGGCGGCGCGCAGGTAGCGTCCCGCTTCCGGTGAATAAGCGGCGATGTCAGCGCGGAAGAAATAGCTCAGCTGCGCGGCAAGCGCCAGCAGTAGCAATGGCAAGCCCAGCCACAGCAGGAATTTCCACTGGCCGCTGCTCTGACGCTGCCTGCGCGCTTGAGCTACGAAGGCGGGCGGCGTGTTCGGTGTGGTGGCCGCAGCGGCAGAGCTTGCGCTCTCGGCCTGAGCGCCTGCGGCGAGCTCATGCTGCGGCGTGTCGCGCCAGGGTTTTGCCTGCAGGTCGGCAATCGCTTTGGACAACTCGTCCAGCTCCTCCTGCATCTTGGAAGTGACCGCCGGCTGGGTGGCACGCAGCGAGCCAAAGTCGATCAGCGTCATCCGTCCATCCGCATCCTGGCCGGGAGTGTCCAAGGCTTCGATTTCTTCCAGATCGCCCAGCAAATGGTCGCGCCCGTTGAAGATCTCGCGGCAAGCGCCACAGCGCACCAACCCCGCCCGAAGTTCGAGTTGGGCAACGGTCACGCGGAAGCGAGTCTGGCAGTGGGGGCAACGGGTAGCGAGCATAGCGTTCTATATTAATCGATTGCCAGCCCGGCCCGCTGCCCAGCCAGCGCGACCCAGCCCTCGCGCTCATTCCAAACGCTCAGTGAGATAAAGCCCGAGTAGGCGGCAATGACCTCCTCTGCCTGGCGCGCGAGCACACCGGAGAGAAGCAACTGGCCGCCAGCGGCGACGCGTCCGCACAGCATGGGTGCCATCACTTTCAGTGGCCCGGACAGGATATTCGCGACGACCAGCGCATAGCGGGTGTCCTTGCGCATGCTGGCGAATTCCTCGGGCAGAAAATAGGAGATATCGCAGCGGTTGCGCACGCTGTTATCGCACGCGGAGAGG
>JBEDGK010000191.1:0-3251 GCA_041174665.1 Pseudomonadota bacterium | reverse complement strand
GTCTGAGTTTTGGTACAAGCGTGGCGACGGACCTGATCCGTTCTTTCCACGCGGCGCAAAAGCGTTGGCGGAGGGCCTTAAATTTAATAAAACGCTCAGGAAGCTCAGCCTTGAAGGGAATGATATTTCTGGGGATGGCGCAAAAGCGTTGGCGGAGGGCCTTAAATTTAATGAAACGCTCAGGAAGCTCAGCCTTGCACGTAATAATATTTCTGGGGATGGCGCAAAAGCGTTGGCGGAGGGTCTTAAAGTTAATGAAACGCTCAGGAAGCTCAGCCTTGCAAGTAATGATATTTCTGGGGATGACGCAAAAGCACTGACGGAAGCGCTTGAACTCAATACAGCCCTCACTGAGCTTAACCTTGACGATAATAGTTTTGGTCAAGAAGGTGCAGCGGCGCTGTCGAAAGCTCTCAAAGTCAATAAAACGCTGAAAACGCTTTGGTTTAACAAAAACAAGCTTCGATCCGAGGGCGCGGTAGCACTGGCGGATAGTTTGCTAGTCAATAAGGTGCTCACCAAGCTTGAACTCGGAGAAAATTTTATAGGTGCTGAGGGCATGAAAGCGCTGGCGGCTTCTCTACAGGTCAATACGACGCTCACCACGGTTAATCTTGAGTCAAACGATATTGGCTACGACGGCGTCAAAGCCCTGGCGGATGTGTTTGAGGTCAACAAAACGCTGATTGCGCTCAACCTGAAGGGGAATGATATACGCTGCCGCAGTGCCGAGGTGCTAGCAGATGCTCTGGAACACAATATGGCGCTTTCGACGCTTGACTTGTGGGGAAAAGGTGGTCACCTGTTCGGGTGGCGTGCTTCGAATGAGTTTGTGCATATGAAAGAAAGAATCAATGCACTATTGGAAAGGAATCGGCAACATAAGCTACCCTATGCGCAAGCCAGCCTCGCTCTGCTTGCGAAGTATAGCCCTGTGCTCAAGGACGTACCTGCAGACCTGATCTCAGTATTAGCTGAGCAACTGCCTAATGAGGTTGTAGCGGTTTTTGAGCAAGAATGGAGAGATGCTTTTCGCGTTCCACCGCCTCCAATCATCACCACGACTACGAACACGACTTCCACCACCACAACGACCACCACTACGAGAAATGACACGGCTGTCCCCAACATGCTGACCACTTCACCCACCGTGCTCGTCACCGACATGCCCTCTGCAACTTCGATAATTGCTACGCCAACGGCCACCGCAGATGAAATCAAGGCACTGCTTGCCGATCCCAATCCGGTCGTGGCCTTGTCCCGCTGGATAGACGGACACGCGAATCCGGCTGCTGCGCTCAACTGGGTTGACCCTTCCAACGGCTATACCTTGCTGCATCACGCGATAGCAGCGCAACAAGTCGCTGTTGTGCAGAGTCTTATGGGACGTGGCATTGATCTCAAGAAGGCTGATCACAACAACCAGACTGCAGCGCAACTGGCAAAAAATCAAGCGGACGCTACCTCTAGCCAGACGGTAGCTGCGATAGCAGCATTGTTTAAGTAAGCAGAGGACAATCTGACTTTTCTGGAATGAACATCGTGAAGTAGGGCGGAAAAAATTTGCAGCCGGGTTCGGTTCATTTGTTGGGCGCTTGACCGGCTTTATTGCCGCGTTGCCCGGCACGATCTGATTAAAGTACTGGCCGTATCGCGCCGAGCGACAGCGGTATCCAGCCGATCTGCGCTTTCACAATGCCTGTCATCCGACATATCGTTCCGGTGATATCTACACCATTCCCTCGCGCAAGGTGCAAAGCTCGCGCAGTTCTGTGACATTCGGGTGCGACTCGGAGGCATCATCCTGTAGGTGCGAGCCCTAAGGATTGAACATTCGTGTTTTCGTCCCCAATGCCTGCAGCAGCCGTGCGGTTTCTTTTGCTAGCATGCGCCGAACGAACGCTCATGCAGAGAGCCGTAGAGCAGCAAGATGCGCGGCGGCAATGCTGATGAAATGACGTGAGCGATACGGTGGCTGATGTCGGAACAATCGTCGTATGTCACGGGGACGATGCTGGATGTGGCGGGGGGACGGTAGTTTGCCAGCTGCCGTTTGCGTACAGGATTCAGGCTGCGCGTTTTAAGGCGATGCCGCCAAAGCCCAGGGGTTAATGACGGCGATCCCGCATCCACCAAAATCATCCGCGTTTCGAGTGGCCACAGCGGCCTGATTGACTCGGGCAATCGCAGCAATCTGGCAGTCGAATTGACTGATCGGTCTTGCTGCAGCTCGCCGCTCTGCGGCAATGACAGCGTAAGCGCTGGCTGCTGCGCGATCGAAAGCGAGTATGCGGTCAAGGAAGTCTTCATTGAGAATGTCCTCGATCGCTGCAGACAGTGAGCTGCGTCGTTTTCCTGCAGGCAGAAGTGCGACACCGTGCCGTAACTCGGCTTCGCCCACAGTGGTGAAATATAGCTTTGCACCCTCTTGATCAGACAGCCAGGCTTCCACGTGCGGAGCAGGCTGAGGGCGCAGCAACTCGGAGATGACGTTGGTATCTAGGACGATCATTGCTCGGGTCAGGCGATGTCGGGAGGTTCCCGCATTGCCTCGCGGGCGGGAAGCTCGAGGTCAACCCGATCGGCCGGCGCGAGGCGTCCGCGTATAGCTTTGGCGAGGTCGCGTGGAGGTGCATTCTCAGCCGTCACTCGGCGCAGAATGTCGCGCGCTTCCTCTTCCATTGAACGGCCATGCATCGCAGCACGCAGCCTCAGGCGCTGCTTGATGTCGTCATCCAGGTTTCGAATAGTGATGCTGGCCATGGCAAATCTCGCTTTATCACCGATTTGCCCGCATTGTCATCAATGATTGCGTTGAAATCAATTTTGGTGTCGGGTGTTAGCGTTTACTTCGATTTTCGGCCCTGTGCATCAATCACCACTTCCCCATCCTCTTTCGTGAAAGGTCCTTGCTGCGGCTGGGGCAGGATATCCAGCACCCGCTCTGAAGGCCGGCAAAGCCGGGTACCCATAGCCGTGATGACGATGGGCCGGTTGATCAGCACCGGATGCGCGAGCATCGCATCGAGCAGCTGTTCGTCCGATTTGCTGGTGTCATCCAGACCCAGTTCCTGATACTGCGGCTCTTTGCTGCGGATAAGATCGCGCAGCGGCGCACCCGTGGCTTGCGCGATCTCTTTCAGCGCCTCTCTCGACGGCGGTGTCTTCAGGTACTCGATGATCTCGGGCTCGATGCCCGCATTGCGGATCATGGCCAGCGTGTTGCGGGAAGTGCCGCACAGCGGGTTGTG
>JBEDGK010000190.1:0-10803 GCA_041174665.1 Pseudomonadota bacterium | reverse complement strand
ATATAGACCTCAGGATTGCCGAATGCTGCACCGGCTTCCGTTTTGGTCATCGTGACCGCATTGAGTAGCGCGGCTTCGGTGTGCACCACGCGCATTCCGCGCCCGCCACCGCCACCGGCGGCCTTAATGATCACCGGGTAGCCGATGCGCCGCGCCGTCTGAATGATCACCTTGGGGTCGTCCGGCAGTGCGCCCTCCGAACCGGGCACGCAGGGGACACCCGCCTTGATCATCGCCTGCTTGGCCGACACCTTGTCGCCCATGATGCGGATCGATTCAGGTCGCGGGCCGATGAACACGAAGCCCGATTGCTCGACGCGCTCGGCGAAGTCAGCGTTCTCCGACAGGAAGCCATAGCCAGGATGAATCGCTTCAGCGTCCGTGACTTCCGCTGCGCTGATGATGGCCGGCATCGACAAATAACTCTGCGCAGAGGGGGCGGGACCGATACATACCGATTCATCGGCCAGCTTCACGTATTTGGCTTCGCGATCGGCCTCTGAGTGAACGACGACAGTCTTGATACCCATCTCGCGGCAGGCACGTTGAATGCGCAGCGCGATTTCACCGCGGTTGGCAATGAGAATTTTTTCAAACATGGCGTCAGCCGATGATGAACAGGGGCTGACCGAATTCGACTGGCTGGCCGTTCTCGACGAGGATTTCCGTGATGACGCCAGATTCATCGGCTTCGATCTCGTTCAGCAGTTTCATGGCTTCGATAATGCAAATGGTCTCGCCTTGCTTGACGGCGCTGCCAATCTCGACGAAGGCTGCCGCGCCTGGCGCGGACGCACGGTAAAAGGTGCCGACCATCGGCGACTTCACGACGTGACCCACAGGCGGGGGAGCAGCAACGGGCGCCTCTGTTGGCACAGCGGGAGCGGCAACGGCTGCAGGGGCCTGCGCGACTGGCGCAGCCGGCGGCTGTTGCATCATAACGACTTGGCTCTGGCTGGCGGCAGCGCTTTTGACGATACGGACCTTGCTCTCGCCCTCAGTCACTTCGAGTTCCGATATGCCGGACTCGGCGACGAGGTCGATCAGGGTCTTGAGTTTTCGTAAATCCATGCTTCATTCACTCTTGGAAGTTGGGGATCTCGGCAAGCGTACTCGCATTGGAGCAAGATCGGGGGGAATTAAGGCGCGATATGCCCTAATTATAGCTTTTTAATGACAAAATCGATGGCGACACGGTAGCCGTCCACACCGAGCCCGCAGATCACGCCAGCAGCGATGCCAGAAATATAAGAATGGTGCCTGAAGTCTTCGCGCCGGTGAATGTTCGAGATATGCACCTCGACCACGGGCAAACCGATGCCCGAGAGCGCATCACGCAAGGCTACGCTGGTATGCGTGAGCCCGCCCGGATTGATCACAATGGCGTCGATGCCCTCGGATTTCGCAGCATGAATCCTGTCAATTAGTGCTCCCTCGTGGTTGCTCTGAAAGCAGAACACCCGGGCACCCGCGGCAGAGGCGACGCGCTTTGCCTCGTGCTCGACGTCGGCGAGAGTGGCTGAGCCATAGACTTCGGGTTCCCGACTACCGAGCAGATTGAGATTGGGGCCATTCAGCAGCAGAATGTTCGTTGCCATTGTTAGGCCTTGATTTGCCGAGGAAGCCGGCATTTTGCGGCCAATTGACGCAAGATGGCAAGCAGAAATGCTTATCGGGCTTATATTGATCCGATCTTGGGGGCCGCGTAAACTTTGCTGCCGCCGGCTTCACCAAGCCCGACGCGGCCGATCCTTCACAGCGCAGCGAGATCAGAGCGCACCTGCTCCAGGTTCAACTTGCCCAGATAAGTTTGTCGAACTTGCCCGGCTGGATCCAACAATACGGTAAACGGCAGCCCGCCCGCCTGATTACCCATCTCGCGAGAGAGTTCGGTGCCTTGCATGCCAGCGACCAGCAAGGGGAAGCTGATCTGATGTTTGTCAGCAAATTGCTTGATGTTGGACGGAGAATCAATGCCGATGCCGACAATTTGTAGGTTTTTAGACGCCATGTCATTTTGCAGCGCGACCAGTTCCGGCATCTCGGCGACGCAAGGCGGACACCAGGGCGCCCAAAAATTCACCAGCAAGATCTTTCCTTTCCAGTCAGATAACTGGTGAGGCTGCCCGGCGGCATCCGGCAGACGGCTTTGCATCAGCTTTGCCACGGCGGGGTTCGGGGGCACTTCCGGCGTCAATCTGTGCATGCCGACATACATACCAATGACGGAAGATAAGATGGCAATCGCAACAAATAAGAGGGTTTTTTTGTTCATTTAGCGTTTTTTTAATGGTCGTTTTGCGGTTCCAGCAGCTGCTTTACGGCCGCGAGATCAGCGCGCTCCAACCGTTTATGCGGACCGCCTTTGCCGACGTGGCGTAAGTCATCATGTTCGTAGAGCGTGAGGTGTGCCGCCTCGCCCTGCCAGAAAAAAGACAGCACTTCGACCGTGCGCCCCGGGTGCCGGAAATGCGGCGCCTCGGAGACTTCATAGTTGACGTTCTGATTGAGCAGAAAAACGGCGACTTCCTTGCCGCTCTCCGCAAACAGCTGCAAATGAATGTCCGAATGCTCTCCCGCCGTGCCATTCAGCACAGCGCCCGTCAGGTAGGGAGTGAAATCAGACAGATGCTCCATTAGTTCTAGTGCCAGCTGCCGAAGATGCCGAAGCCGCTCCGCCTGCGCATCACCAAAGAAAAGCGACTGATATTCCCGCACTTCGGCTTCGATTTGCGCGTTGTCCGGCAAGATGTCTCCGCGAACTTTCTGGTTTCCGAGAATGATCTTGGCGGCCTTACGTTTTGCCGTGCCGTAGTCTGCGCCATCCTCTGCAATCATTCGCGCCGCCGCCGCTGCGATTTCCGCGCGCAGCGCCTCTGCATCGCCAGGGTAATTAATTTTCATACGCTCCGGAAGTCGGATTTGCCTTTGCCGCAGAAAAAACCTGCCCGTCCATTGACACTCAGGATGCGTACGAGCATTTCCCGGTGTGCAGGCTCGGGTAAAATCCGTAGATTACCTTGACCTGATCATCCATGCACATTCACATTCTTGGCATCTGCGGCACTTTCATGGGTGGCCTGGCTGTGCTCGCGAAAGAAGCCGGACACAAAGTCACGGGTTGCGATGCCAATGTCTATCCGCCGATGAGCACCCAGCTGCGCGATCAGGGCATCGAGCTGATCGAGGGCTTTGGCCAGCATCAGATCAGCCTTCAGCCTGACATGTACGTGATTGGCAACGTAGTCTCGCGCGGCAATTCCCTGATGGAAACCATCATGAACCGCGGCTTGCCTTACGTATCCGGTCCGCAGTGGATGGGCGAGTACATCCTGCATGACAAGTGGGTACTTGCCGTTGCTGGCACGCACGGCAAGACGACGACCTCATCGATGCTAGCCTGGATTCTCGAGCAGGCTGGCTACGAGCCTGGTTTTCTGATCGGTGGCGTGCCACTAAATTTCGGTGTCTCTGCACGACTGGGTGCGTACGCTGCCCAAGCCCCTTTTTTCGTGATTGAGGCCGATGAATATGACACTGCATTTTTTGATAAGCGCAGCAAATTCGTGCACTACCGTCCTCGCACGGTGATCTTCAATAACCTTGAATACGACCACGCTGACATTTTTCCTGACCTCGCCGCCATAGAGACCCAATTCCATCATTTGGTTCGCACGGTCCCGGCGATAGGACGGATCATCGCTAACGGCTGCGAGGAGTCACTCAGGCGAGTGATTGAACGCGGCTGCTGGAGCGAGGTCGAGTGGTTCAACGGCACAGATAACGAACACTGGCGCATGATCGAGCATGGCGATGGCCGTTTCGATGTTTACTTGGACGGGCAGCGGCAGGGTACCGTGAGTTGGGACTTGATGGGTGAGCACAATCGATGGAACGCGATTGCTGCGATTGCTGCCGCGCGTCATACCGGCGTGCCTCCCGCACAGGCCATCGATTCGCTTTCCAGTTTCCAGAACGTGAAGCGTCGGATGGAAGTGCGCGGCGTCGTCAATAACATCACGGTCATTGACGATTTCGCGCACCATCCGACCGCGATCGCGACCACCGTCGAGGGACTACGTCGCAAGGTCGGCACGTCACGCATACTCGCGGTGCTGGAACCTCGATCGAACACCATGAAACTCGGCACAATGAAAGATGCGCTACCCGGAAGCCTGATGGCCGCTGATCTGGTGTTTGGTTATGGCGCAAAAGGCGATGGCAAAGAGGCGCTGGGCTGGGATCTCGGCGCGGCTCTTGCTCCTTTGGGCGATAAGGCACGTGCGTTTGATGAGCTGTCGGCGCTAGTCGATGCGGTGGCCTCAGCAGCAAAGCCGGGTGACTCGGTGCTCGTCATGAGCAACGGCGGTTTCGGTGGTGTCCATCAGAAGCTGCTGGATGCGCTACACGCATCCACCGCCGGCTAGGCGCCGTAACCAAGGATGATTCTTTACCTTCACGGCTTCCGCTCTTCGCCCAAGTCATTCAAGGCGCGTCTGCTGAATGATTTTTTTTCAGAGCGAGGTGAGTCCCGTCGGTTTCAGTGTCCGCAGCTGCCGGTGTCACCGAAAGGGGCGATGCAGATGGCAAATGACATCTGCCAGTCTGTGACGGCCGATAAACTTTCGCTGATTGGGTCATCGCTGGGCGGCTTTTATGCGACGGCGCTCGCAGAAAAATATGGTTGTCGTGCAGTGCTGCTCAATCCAGCCATCACGCCAGCAGATGATCTGCGCAAGCATGTTGGCATCCAGCGTGCGTGGCATTCTGATGAGCAGTTCGAGTTTCATGCCGAGTATGTTGACGAATTAGTATCTATCGCCCGTACCCGTATCACCCGGCCTGAACGGTATTTTCTGATCGCCGCTACCGGAGATGAGGTATTGGACTGGCGACAGATGGTTGAGCATTATCCGGGTGCGCGGCACAAGATCATTGAGGGCAGCGATCATGGTCTGTCCGATTTTGAACAGTACATGGAGGAAGTCGTCAATTTCTGTTTGACCTGAGCGGTGAGCAGAAGTGGCGGCCGGATGAATTTTTTCGCCGAGCGAGCTGAATGAACCTGTTTTTTGAAGAATCCGGCGATTTCAAAGTGGGTGCGGTGCTCACCCATCAGGGCGAGGCCTTTCAGGTCGAGACGCCCTCAGGAAAACGCACTAAGGTGCGCGCGCGAGATGTGCTGCTGCAGTTCGATTCGCCATCGCCAGTCGAGCTGATGACGAAGGCGAGTGCGCTCTCAGGGGATGTTGATATCAGCTTTTTGTGGGAGGTCGCCGGCGAGGAAGAATTCGGCGTTGCAGAACTAGGTGCCGAATATTTTGGCCACCCGCCCAAGCCGGAAGAAGCGGCGGGGCTGCTGCTCGCCATCGCCGCCTCGCCGATCTATTTTCATAAAAAGGGCAAAGGTCGTTACAAGGCTGCGCCGGCGGTCACCGTGCAGGCGGCGCTGGCCGGTTTGGAAAAGAAAAAGCAGATGGCGCAGGTGCAAGCGGCGCAGGTGGAAGAGCTCAAGTCAGGCAAACTCCCGACATCCATGGCGCCCATTGTGCGCCAGTTGCTTTTCAAGCCCGACAAAAACAGCATCGAATACAAGGCGATGGACGCAGCCTGTACCGAGCTTCAGACGACTCCGGCGCGACTGATGCTTTCCGTGGGTGCATTGGATTCACCCAAAGCCTTGCATAGTCAACGCTTTTTATACGAGCATTTCCCCAAGGGCACCGGCTTCCCCATGCTGGAACCGCCTGCCATTCCGTCATTGCCTCAGGCAGATGTGCAGGCGTTTTCGATTGACGACGTCACCACGACCGAGATCGATGATGCATTTTCGGTGTGCAGAGTGAATGATGGCAAAGTCAGGATAGGCATTCATATCGCTGTGCCAGGCCTTGGTATCGCCCGTGATGATGGGATCGATGCAGTTGCACGCGCTCGCATGAGCACCGTATATATGCCTGGCGACAAGATCACCATGCTGCCAGATTCGCTGGTCGATATCTTCACGCTGGCGGAGGGCGGCGCGCGTCCGGCGCTCTCGCTCTACGCAACGCTGGATACCAGTGACTGGTCAGTGGTGGCGACCGAGACCCTAGCCGAGAATGTGACCATCGCTGCCAACCTGCGCCACAACGATCTGGATGAGATCGTCACTGAAGAAAACCTCGCTGCCAGTTCTGGCGATTATCCGCATAAGGAAGAGATCGAGCTGCTGTGGCAATGGGCACAGGTGCTGGAGCGCGGCCGCATGGCCAAGCGTGAAAGTTTCGGCTTGCGACCAGAGCAGAACAATCGCGTCGATTTCAATTTTTATGTTGAAGACGATATCGTGACCATTAACCGTCGCAAACGTGGCGCGCCGCTCGACAAGATCGTCGCCGAGCTGATGATCTTCGCCAACAGCAGCTGGGGTCGATTGATGCATGAGCATGGCGTTCCGGGTATCTATCGCACACAGGGTGGAGGTGGTTGGGCGAATCGCATGCAGGTACGCATGCTCACGCATGCCGCGCCTCATCAGGGTCTCGGCGTCGATCAGTATGCATGGAGCACATCACCGCTGCGCAGATACACCGATCTCGTTAACCAGTGGCAGATACTCGCCTGCGTTAAGCATGGCGTCACCGCGCCTCTGGTGGCGCCATTCAAGCCCAAAGATGCCGATTTATTTGCGATTGTCTCGGCCTTTGACAGCGCTTATGCTGCCTATGCAGAGTTCCAGTCGACGATGGAACGTTACTGGTGCCTGCGCTGGCTGGACCAGCATTCCGCGCGCCATGTCGATGCCGTGCTGCTGAAAGATGATGTGCTTCGTCTGGTCGATATCCCGCTGATCATTGCTGTGCCGGGCACTCGCCATCCACGCGGCACGCAGCTGAAGATCGAGTTGATCTCTTGGGATGAGATCGATCTGTCAGTGCAGGCGCGAGTACTGGAGGTGAATACCTCAGCAATTGCGCTCGACGAGGCGATGGAACTGGAAGAAGCAGACATCGCAGATGAGGTAGAAACAGCGGCAGAGAAGACGGCGCATGATGAGTCGTATTCGGAGGGTTCTTCAAATGAGGAGCCTGCCGCTGCACCGCCTGAAGCGGCCAGCTGATCGCAGTGATGCGTGTCTCAGACAACCGGTTGCTGTCGATAGCAATTGCAGCGTCGCTGCTGCTGCATGGTGCCTTGCTTGCGCTTCGGTTTTCACCGCCCGATATACCGAAAACTCGGCCGCTGGCCAGCAGTCTGGAGATCGTTCTCGTCAATGCGCGCCATGACAAAGCGCCGCGCAAGGCGGATGCGCTTGCACAAGCCAATCTCGAGGGTGGTGGGCAGGCTGATGCGGGGCGTGCAAAATCGCCCTTGCCCAACATGCAGCAGTCGGTGGATGGCAATCACCTTGAGACACAGCGTCGCCGCATAGCCGAACTCGAGCAGCAGCAGAACCGGTTGCTGACGCAATTGAGCACGCTGTCACGTGACAAAGTCCGTGCGGCTGACAAAGAGTTCCGGCAGCGCAGCGAGCGTCCACCAGTCGCCGAAATGGTCGACAGTATCGCGTTGGCGCGTCGGGAGGCCGAGATTGCACGCAATGTGGCCGACTACAACAAGCGGCCGCTAAAGACGCAGCTGACCCCCAATACCCGTGAGGTGGCGTATGCGTTGTATTACACTGCGCTCCAAAAGCAGATCGAGCAGACTGGTACCCGTTATTTCCCGCAACAAGATGGAAAGAAAATCTACGGTGAACTCATCGTCTATATTCCGGTGTATCAGAATGGCTCTCTCTATGACAAAGAAGGCGGCCCACGTATCGAGCGCAGCTCGGGCAATCCCATGCTCGACCGTGCAGCGCTCGCGATCGTCCGGCGCGCGGCTCCTTTCGGACATTTTCCGCGATCGACAACGGCGGATGGCAAGACGCATGTATGGGAAATCATCACTCGCTTCAAGTTCACGCGCGATGACGTGCTCGAAACGGGCCCGGGGAATGGGCAATGAGTGGACCTGATCATTACGCAGTGATCGGTAATCCGATTGCGCACAGCAAGTCGCCGCAGATTCATGCGCGATTTGCTGAACAAACGGGACAGCAAATCAGGTATGAGCGTCTGCTGGCGCCTGCCGATGCGTTCGAAGCGACGGTGAAGACCTTCATTGCATCAGGCGGAAGAGGTGCCAATGTGACGGTGCCCTTCAAGCTGGAGGCATTCCGATTTGCGAATGAACTCAGTGCGCGAGCCCGGGCCGCCGGTGCAGTCAATACGCTGCATGTCAGAGACGGACAGGTTTTTGGCGATAACACGGATGGCGTCGGACTGGTGCGCGACATTGTGGAGGCAGCCGGTGTGCAGATCAGTGGCAAGCGACTGCTCCTGCTCGGCGCCGGAGGCGCTGCCCGAGGTGTGATCTTGCCCTTGCTTGCCGAGTTGCCGGCCCGATTGCAGATAGCCAATCGCACACCGGAGCGTGCGGCTGAATTGGCGGCGCAATTTTCGGATCAATTGGTGCCGATCGGGGCAAGTAGTTTTGCTGAGCTGAACGAGTCTTTCGATGTGGTGATCAACGCCACTTCCGCAAGCCTGTCCGCCGAGCTGCCGCCGGTGCCGGTCACGGTGTTCGGCAGTCACAGCTTCGTCTATGACATGATGTATTCTGCGCAGCCCACGCCATTCATGCAGCTCGCAAGCGGGTACGGCGCACACGTGCGTGATGGACTGGGCATGCTGGTCGAGCAGGCTGCCGAGTCCTTCCTCATCTGGCGTGGCGTGCGTCCCCAGACCGCGCCAGTCTATGCCTGGCTTCGTTCAACGCTATGAGCCTGCGACGCAAGCTCTTGTGGTGGCTGGTCGGCGTGCCGCTCGCGCTGGTGCTGCTGCTGCAAGCCTGGTACTTCCTGCATATCTGCTGGTGGGTGAAGTACAACCCGACATCAACCGCTTTCATGCGCTACCAGCTGGAAAAACTCCAGGAGAAAAATCCCAGGGCAACGCTGCAGCATAAATGGGTACCCTACAACCGTATCTCGGTACACCTGAAGCGTGCGATCATCGCCGCCGAGGATGCGAACTTTGCCGATCATGACGGAGTGGACTGGCAAGCGCTGCAAAAGGCCTACGAGAAAAACACGAAAAAAGGCAAAGTTGTGTCGGGTGGCTCGACCATCACTCAGCAGCTCGCGAAGAACCTGTTCTTGTCCGGGCAGCGGAGCTATTCACGCAAGGTACAGGAGATGGCGATCACTTTCATGTTGGAAATGGTGATGGATAAGCGGCGCATCTTTGAAATCTACCTGAACGTGATCGAGCTGGGCTCAGGCGTTTTCGGCGCCGAGGCCGGTGCGCAGCGTTACTTCGCCGTTCCCGCCTCGGCACTCGGACCACAGGAGGCGGCGAGACTAGCCGTGATGCTGCCCAACCCCAGGTATTTTGGCAAACACATGGACTCCGGTTATTTGGCCCGACGTAGCGCACTGATCATGCAGCGGATGAACAGCGCGGAGCTGCCCTGACGCTCGGCCTTAATCAATTCACGACTTGCCTCAGCCCGCCGATCTCAGTACACTTGCACCGTTTTTAACAGCGGAGAACCCCTTTGGGCAGTATCTCTTCTCACCATCGACCGTCGTTCGACGGGCCCGCTGCCAGCTGACGCTTTTCTTTTCGCGCCGCTCGCCCGGGTCAGGGTCGGCAGGCGCGCATGGCCTTTGGCCACGCTCCCTGAACAATCGTTTTACCGATGGCGGACATCGTGCCACTGTCATTGCCGCGTTGCGCGCAACTGGGAGAGCTTATGATCAATGTATTCGTCCTTCAGAACGGACGGCTTAGCCAGGTCAATATCGACAGCCGAGACGATCTCGCTCGCGCCTCGCCAGTCTGGGTCGATCTGACCGACCCCAGCGAGGAAGAGCGCGACTGGGTACGTGGCATCTACGGTGTGACGCTGCCTGATGAAGATGAGGTCAAGGATATCGAGGCATCGGCCCGCTACTACGAGGGGGACAATGGTGACCTTCACCTTCGTTCGGATTTCTTGCTCGAGGAAGATGAGGGCGAGTCGCGCGTAGTGACTGTGGCCTTCATCCTCGCGCGCAATATGCTGTTCTCGATGCACAGCGATGATCTGCCCGTATTCCGGCTGGTGCGCATGCGCGCCCGTTCTCGGCCGGGCTCGATCGGTGATTTCAAGGACGTGCTGCTTGATCTGTACGCGACTGATGTCGAATACTCAGCGGACGCGCTGGAGGGTATTTATCAGAATCTCGAGGAAGTCAGCCGCAGCGTGCTGCAGAAAGACTTCAGCGATCAGGATGCAGCCGAGTCGCTGTCAGCTATGGCGCGCGAAGAAGACTTGAATGGTCGTATCCGTCGCAACATGATGGATACACGTCGCGCGGTGAGCTTTTTGATGCGCGGGCGCTTGCTTAGCTCGGATCAGTTCGATGATGCGCGTCAGATCCTGCGTGATATTGAATCACTGGACGGCCATACCGCCTTCCTGTTCGACAAGATCAACTTCCTGATGGATGCCACGGTTGGTTTCATTAATATCAACCAGAACAAGATCATCAAGATTTTCTCGGTGGCCTCGGTCGCCTTCCTGCCGCCGACGCTGATCGCCAGCATTTACGGTATGAACTTCCGCGTGCTGCCAGAGCTAAGCTGGTCCCTCGGCTATCCGTTTGCTTTGCTGCTGATGATTGGCAGCGCGGTGACGCCATTCTGGTATTTCAGAAGGCGTGGTTGGCTGCGTTGAAGTGGCGACGGAAACGCCACTCTTGCGCCTGCGCCGGGATAACAAGTTTGAGAG